>NZ_JBNHIC010000002.1:0-269907 GCF_059092905.1 Arthrobacter sp. B0427-1-12
GCCCTGCCGGCGGCAGGGCGGACGCCGGGGGAACGGATTAGGCTTGGGATTCCAGTGCCCGCAGATCGGCGACGGCCCTGTCTCCCTCCTTCTTGAGCCGTTCGAGGTACTTGTTGGTGGAGCCGGCGCCGTTCTCCTGCAGCCAGGCCAGCTCTTCGGCTTTTAGTGCGGCGTACACGGCCTCCAGCTCGTCGGCGGTGATGCCGTTGAGGATCGTTGTGAAGCGCTCGGCCAGCTCTGCCGCGTGGCCGTGGCCCGGTGCCTGGGCGATCACGCTGCCTTCCAGGTCGCACAGCGAGATGCGGATCGTGAAGTCGTAGGACCGGAATTCGCCGTTGAGGATCCGCCCCTCGGTGACGGTCAGGCGGTCGTTGGTGATGTAGACCAGGGTGATGTTGCCCTGGTTGTCGCCGGTGATTTCCCGCGGTGCCCGGTGGCGCTCCTTGATGAGCTGGACGCGGGCGCGGACGAAGGGGTGCTCACTGTAGAGGCCGTCGGCGATGAGGATGTTGCGTCCGGCGGTTTCCTTGGCCCAGGCTTCGCGCTCTTCGGGGGTGTCGACCTGATCGATCATTTCTGCTCCTTTTGGCGTCCTGCCTTGTGACTCTAACATTACACGAAATAAATGGTTTAGGGAACACTTTTTCGTAATAATTGTCACGTTTGCGTAACATCTTTACGGAGGAGGCCGACCATTCCCGGGGGGCGTGAATACCAGTGCGGCGGCGGCATGACAATGTGGCCAGCCCTTGGGTGGACCGGCCGCACGGCGTCAGGGTCAGACGGCCAGGCGGTGTAGCGCGTCCAGGTAGGCCGGCACGGTGCGCCGGTTCGCCGCGCAGCGCACATCCAGGTAGGGCGTGGCCTCGGCAAGCATCTCCAGCACCTCCGGAGTGGCGTTCGGCGCGTGCAGCACCGCCGTGTGCAGCTCCCGGTCGGCGGCGGACCGGTGGGCGGCACTGTAGAAGACGCGGCCGGTGGCATGCGGGCTCGCAACATAGGCCGCCAGTACATCCGCCCAGCCGGCGTCCACGGCGCGGGAGGCGGTGGTCTCCAGGATTCGGGCGTCAGCACATGGGGCGGATGCAGCAGCAGCCAGGGCCTTGCGGTTCTTGGATTCGTGGGCGAGTCGTGCAGACGGTTCCACCCGTAGCCTTCGTGCATGACGGCTAGGGGAGCAGGGACGGAAAGCGGTTCCCGATATGCCGGGCGTAGCGGGCGCTCGTGCCGCCCCGCGGCAAGGCGCGGGCCTCGGCGGCGGTGGACGGGGAACAGTCGGTGTCGCACTTGGCGGGGAGGGTCTGGGGCGTCATGGTCGTCATCCTTTGCTCGGTGCAGCGGTGCGTGGAGGGTCGAGGAAGCTAGGGGAGGGGCCCTGGTGGTGGCCCCTCCCGGGGTGGATCAGGCGGCGGCGGCGAAACCGGTGACGAGGCTGTCGGCGAAGACCTTCGGCTCCAGGTCCTCATCCCTCCAGGCACCGATGATGTTGCGGTAGTCCATGCCGTACCGGTCGGAGAAGGCGCGGGCGGCGGCCTTGGCGGCCACGAGGTCAGTGCGGGCGAATTCGTTCTGTTCGTAGAGGGCGGCCTTGGTGCTGATGATGATGCGCATCAGGTCGGCTGCCGGCAGATCCCAGGCGGTCAGGTAGGCGATGTCGAAGCCGCCGAGGGACACCATGCCGTCGGTGGCGATGTCCCGGCGGATGATGGTGATGAGGTCCATTTTCGATCCTTTGCTTGTTCCTGCCTTGGTGTATATAACTATACACACAATAAAGGGTTTAGGGAAAATGTTTCCCACTTGTTCCGCGGATCGACCCGGATTTAGCTGACACTAATAATGGGTTCTTTTGGGGACAAGGGCTTGGTTTAGATTACATCTAATGTAGGGTTTGTGCGTGACTACCATCGAATCAGTCCAAGGCGCCGTCGATCTGGCGCGCCTAGCCAAGGCGCTCGGCGTCAAGATCCCGCGCGTTCATCAGTGGCTGGAAAGCGGCGCCGGCGTCGGTGCTGTCCTGCCCGCACCGGACGGGGTACTGAACACATCGTTTGTCTGGCGTGAAAAGGTGCTGCTCGCGGTCTGGGATGAGATCCTCGCCGCGCAGGCCCGCGTCGGCCGGCCGCCCGCTACGCAGGTGCCGCGTCCCATGGATCTGGCCGCCGTTGCCGCCCACCGGAGCACCACCAAGGGCGTGCCCAATGTGGCCGGCCTGCTGGATTCGGCCCTGGTCGCCGAGTATTTCGGCGTCGCCAACACGAGACTGCCCACCGTCTGGATGCAGAAAGGCCTGCTCGGTGCCGAGGCCGGCATTGTGGGCCGCGGCCGCGGATGGTCGGTCGAAACGGTTCTCGCCGCCGAGGACGCGATCCGCAACCGGCGCGCCCGCGCCAAGAGTGCCTGAGCACCGGTCTGATTCATCCCGGCGGGGATATGGAATACCGAGGCGTGCGGCTGCATGGTCAGCTTGCGGTTCGTCGTCCGCCCCGCTACGCGGCGGCGTCCCGTCAGTAGGAATAGTAGGAGGACTACTACTACTCCCGGGGCATTGAAACTCACCGGAGACGGGAAGGCCCCGCCCCGGAACGTATCCGGGGCGGGGCCTGCTTGTTCAGCCCGGGCTAGCTGGCGATGGTGCTGTTCACGCCGGCGGCTTCCAGGGCCTCGGCGATCCGGAGACGGTCCTCCACTGCGGCCAGCAGATGGCGCGGGTCCTCCGGGTCCACGGTGAAGCCGATGCCGGCCAAGGCCAGGTGTCCGGCGACGAGCGGCAGGAAATGGCCCTGTCCGCATTCGGGGCTGACGGCTGCCTTGCCGTTCTCCTGCCAGATGACAGCATGCAGGCGGCTGGGGCAGCATGTGTTGGCCGGTTCCGCAGCGTCCTGGCAGTCGGCACGGCCGGTCGTGGTCACCTCGGCGTTCTTGTCGTCCTCGGGAAGGTGGACTGTGACGTCGTGGCCCGACTCGACCAGCTCGTAGAGGACGTCGTCCAGATGCTCCAGCGGCACCAGGATGCTGGCTGCGTCCTGCCCGTCTTCGACGGGGATCCCGGAGAGTGTCAGATACCCGGCCGCGGTGATGAGCTCGACGCTCTCATCATCGCCGCTGGTGATCTCGACACAGCCCTCCGCGACCTCGACGAGCATGTGCGGGACGTGGTTCCTCTCGCGTGAGGTAGTTGCGGCTGTGAGGTACTGTGCACCAGTCTGCAGTGCCTGGCTCAGGCGGCGGGTAACCTCGGCCCGGCGGTTCTCCAGGGTCTGCTCCAGGATCGGCCGGCGGGTGGCCTTGTAATCCTCTGGGATGGTGTGCAGAGCGGCCCGGAGGCGGGCGGTTTCGCCGTCGCGCTTCAGGGTCAGCTCGAGAGCGTGCTGGGGCATGGTGGTGGTGGCGGTAGTCATGCGGTCTTCCTTCTGTTCGATGTCGCTGTTCGTGTTGCTGGATGGAACTCCCCGGCGGTCGGTGCCGGGGTGCGGGCCTGTCGCTGAGGCCTGCAACTGTTATCTATGCGGCCCGATCGCCGACGGGCGTAATGGGACGAGAAACTCAGAGGCGCCAGTCGCGGGCGTAGTCGGTCTCCACGACGCCGGGGCTGTGCCGTTGCACCCGGCCCAGGAGGCTGTCCTCATCGCGGGTCAGGATGAAGTCGGCACTGACGCGGCCGCGGATGCCGGGGGAGAGCTCTATGACGATCAGGTCGGCGGCCGTCCAGTCCTCGACCCGGTAGCTGAACCGCTGCTCCAGCAGTTGCAGGTGCAGGCCCGAGGCGTCGGCGCGGTAGGCGGTGTTCTTCAGCCAGTGCAGAACTCCGGCGGTGTCGCGGATGCGCTGGACGGTCAGCCGGCCCGGGTGCGATCAGCTGGCTTGGTCCCACCGGTAGACCTCGAAGACCAGGCGGGAGTAGGGAGGCCTTGGCGCCGGTCCAGGATAAGCGCAGTCTCGCGGACTCGATCTGCACATCCAGGTAGCGGCTCTCTTTCCGGCAGCCTCAGCCCGTGCCTCCGCGGAGCACATGCAGGTGGGGCAATGCTTCGGTCCATCGGTGCTCATCAGCAATTTGCTCGCGCCCAAGGCTCCGTGCTGTCCAGAACGATGCCGTGGAGCAAGACGAAGGCCGGCTGTCTCTCGGAGGAGAGTCAGCCGGCCTTCGAGCACAAGAAACCCAACGAAGCAACCGTATTGCGTTGCCTTTGAATAATGCAAATAAGACTCACTATTATTTAGCGCAGCAGCCTGATGGAGCGGGGATGCCTCGTTCCGGCAGTTCCGCCTTCCCTCGATGCAGGCAGAGTGGGGGAAGCAGGGATGTACATGATGGGCTCCTGGAGTTCAGGAACTGCGACGGTCCGATTACTCCAGTTCCGCCAATGTTCCGATACCTGGAACAAAGAATCCGCGCCGTTACAGGGATCCGCGGCAGTGTTCCGGTTGTTCCGGGTTTTCCCATGTCTGAGAGGTATAGGGGGAAGGCATGCATAGTGAGAGGCCAGGGTGGGGGAACTAAGTATGTGTTTGACCTATAAGGAAAAGAGCTGGGAAAACATGGAACAACTGGAACAAGCTTCCTTTTAGATAGACGGCCTACCACAACTCCCCTTTATTACGCGGTTTTTGCTCACCGACCCCATGTTCCGGCTTTTGTTCCAGCCTGTTCCGGATTCTTCGCCTTGTTCCGGTTTCTCCGGACCGGGCGCCGTGTTCTGCTCGATATTGCATGATGCAAATCTCTCACCTAATGTTGTTCATGCAGCCCCGTGGCCTTTACCGACAGCACCGCCCCGTCCGCCGGGGACACCCGCCGCCGGATTCTACGCATAGGAGATAGGGGAACCGCCCAACAGGTTCCGCCCAACACCAGCAGACGAGTTCCACGGAGGAATCAGAAATGCGCAAGGCCACCCCCACGACCGCCCCGGCTGCCGAGAACGACTTCGACTTCATGCCGGACGATGCCTTCGATCCGGCCGACCTGGAGGACTACGCCCCGGACGCCGAAGAGTATGTCTTCGATCCGGACCTGGGCCATGCCGGACACGAAGTCACCATGGCGTCGGCCGTCACCGCCCCGTCCGCAGCATTCGGGACGTCCGGACCCGTCCAGGCGCCGGACGCCCCGGAATACACCGGCGGTTCCGCCTTCGGCCGCACCCTCACCGACGGCCATGTGGATTACCTGAAGACCGAAGGCATTTCCCGCGAAGCCGCCGAAGCGCAGGGCGCCTTCTCCGTCGCTAGGAAGGCCGAAATGCCCAAGGAACTGCAGTTCGCTTGGGACGGCCCGGGGATCATCTTCGTCCACCACCGCGTCGACGGGTCCCAGGTGCCGCAGTACCGCCCGGACGAACCGACCCGCACGAACGAAAAGGGCAAGCCCCTCAAGTACGTCCTGCCGAAGGGCTGCGGGAACCTGCCCTACATCAGCCCTCTGCAGGAGCATCTCCGGCGCACCGCGAAGGTCATCTGGGTCATCGAAGGAACCAAGGGTCTTCTGTCCGTCCTGACGGCGCTGATCGAAGCCGGCCGCCTGGATGAAGTCCTTCTGGTCTCCGTGACCGGCGTCTGGGGCGGCCGTGAAGACGGCGTCCTGGCCAGGGACTTCAATAAGCTGATCGCACCCGGCGCGCAGATCGTGGCCTTCTTCGACGGTGACACCGCGACCAACGCTGATGTGCACACGGCCGCGGAAAAGTTCCAGGGCGGCATCGAGGACACCTTCGGCGACACCGGCGTGGCGGTGAAGTTCGCCAAGCTGCGGGGCAACTCCGGTTCCGCCGGCGTTTCGGACTGGCTGGGCACGCTGGAAGAATTCGAGCCGGCCGAGCGCGCACGAAAGATCTTCCACGTCGCCGGGCTGGCTTCGGAGAAGCTGGGGCGCAAACCGGCCGCGAAGAAGAAGACAGCCCCGGTCCGCACCGGTGCCGACGGCGCCTCAGCCATGTCCTCCGTCTCCGGCGTGAAGGTCTTCTGGAATGAAGGGGTCATCGCCCGGACCTTCATCGACGAGGCCGGAAGGGAAAAAGTCGGCGAGGTCTTCGTGGACGCGGCGATCAAGCTGACCGCCATCCACGAGGTGTTCGACGACCTGGCCAAGAACACCGTCCGCGTCGGCGAGTTCGACCTGATGGTTAAGGTCGGCGGCATGGAATACCCGCTGCACAAGGTTGACGCCGAGAAGATCAACAATCCGCGCTACATCCTCTCCCAGGTGCCGCACGCGGCCGGTGAGCGGGCCACGGTCCGCCCGCGCAGCGGTGAGGAGATCGGCGAGGCCATCCGCGCATCCGGCGGCCTGGACGAGATCCCGGTGATCCGCCGCCTCACCCGCTGCGGCTGGTACGGCCGCATGGAGGTCGGCGCCAACGGGGAACAGAAGATGGTCTGGCGCTACGTCGCCGGCAACATGGCCATCGGCCCGGACGACTCCGTCACGGACCTGGTCTGCGAAGTCGCAGAGGACACCTTCGACGGATACGAAGTCGTGGACCCCCACGAGGTACCGGTGGAGGACACCTGCGAGGCCATCCGCGAGTACCTGCGCTTCGGCGACACGATGCTGGTGGACAAGACCCCCTGGCTCATCGGAACCGGCTACATGTACGGAACCGGCGCCGGCCTCAAGGATCAGGGTGGCATGATCCTGGTCGGCGAACCCGGCTCCGGCAAGACGGAGATCGTCCTGGGCCTGGCCGCCAACCAGTTCCCCGGGCGGCCGCGCATGGCCAACTTCGAAGGCACGGAAAACTTCATCGCCTCCGTGGGAGCCGGGGTGGATGGCGCCACGTGCTTCCTGGACGACCTGCGCAACCGGGCCAATGGCAACCACCGCTCCCTCGAGGTCCAGAACGGCGCCTTCGAGGCGGTCATGAGGATGATGTACGGCGGGGACCAGTACAAGAAGGGCCGCCAGTACGTCGACAAGGTCCGCGACGAAATCCGCTCCCGTGAGAAGAAGCGCAACAACCCGTCCTTCATGATCACCGCCGAGCCCGGCGCCCTGCCCGAGGGTGTGAACCCGGACGGGACTGCCAACTCCAACATGGAACGCGGTCTGTTCATCACGGTGACGGAGGAGTCCACCTTCATCCCCGGCGGCGCGGATGCCCTGGAGGCCATGGGCCGGGAGGGTCTCCAGCACCTGGCCTGGGTCGGATACCTCAAGTGGATCGCCCGCGAAATGCAGTCCAAGAAGCGTGACGGGATGGGCGCCTGGATGGACTACATGCGCACCCTCCACAACCGCACCCGGGAATCCCTGCAGGACCTGTTCCCCGGCATCCCGAAGACCCGCCCCTACAAGGTCGCCGCCGGCGCCCTGGTCGGATACCACCTGTTCCTCCAGTACGCCATGGACATGGGCGCCATCGACAACGCCGGTTACCAGATGCGGCTGCGGGAGATGCGCCAGATCGTCGGCGAGGCAATGATCAAGTGCTGGGAGACTTTCCAGGGCGGCTCCGGCAAACGCACCGCGCTGGAAATGCTGGTCGGATCGGTCTTCTCCCACGAGTACTTCATCCAGGGCCTCTCCGGCTCGCAGGCCGAACGGACCCGCATGGGCTGGACCGGTACCGTCCGCACCGATGAGGGCGTCATCGACGTCATCAACGTACTGCCCGGCATCGCGGAGAAGGTCACCGGCCTGAAGGGCAAGGCCCTGGGCCAGGCGCTCAAGGCTCACCTGCTGCCGGGCAAAGACTCCCCGTACATGCGCAAGGCCCGCGACAAGGACCTGGGCGGGGTGTCCGTCTACGCGATTCGGATGGACTCCTGGGGCGCCAGCGTGACCCCGTACAGCGAGGACGACGCCGAGTTGGAGGCCCTGCCCGCGGCCGCCTAACGGGGCCGGCCGAAGGCATGGAAGACCGCTCCCCGCGTCATCCCGAGGAGCGGTCCCAGCTCTTCGCCGTGGACCTTCACGGCCGGGACGCCCTGGTCTTTCCGGTCGGCGGTGTACTCATCGACCGCCTGGCGGGCCAGGGCATCCGTGAGGGCCTTGAACCGCTCTTGCGCCGCCAGGTACAGGGCCGGGGCCAGCTGGCCGTCGTGGAGGGCTTCCTGACCGTCCTGGCGGGCCTGTTCCTCCAGGCGCACGATCTGTTCCCGGAGGCGCTCCACGAGGGCTTCCACGGGCCCGTCCACAAGGTTTGTGATCCAAGCCGGTTGAGGGTGTCGCTTAGGTGCCATGCGGATGAGCCTACCGCCCCGTCAAGTCGAAAAATCGCAGGAACCAACAAGAAATTGCATGATGCAAATACATGGTGCATACTAATTGCATGATGCAAATCCGAGAAGCCGCCGAACCGGCCGTCAGCCCGCTGCTGACCGTCCAGGAAGCCGCCGCGTTCCTGGGCATTTCCTACAACAACCTTCGCGGCGCCATCGACCGAGGTGAATTCGTCCTCGAGCCGGTCCGCCTCACCCGGTCCGACCGGGGGAAGCGCTACTTCCGCCGGACCGAACTGGAATCCCTCATCAACCCGCACGAAACCCAACATCCACGGAGGAAAAAACCATGAACGCCAAGCCCAACACCACCGCCCCGCCCATCGTCGCCACCGCGGAAGGACTGCCGACCCGCGCCGGCGCCGTCGAAGACCTGCGGAACGTGCTCACCGCCGCGACCACCGTCGACCTGGTCCGCAAGGCCAGCGGGGGCCCCAAGGCCATGCTGTACGCGAACCTGGTCACCGTGGTCATGTCCTTCCACTTCGCCGCCGGCTCCATGGCTTACCGGGCCGCAGCCATGATCCTGCTGCCCGCCGCCCACCGCGGCGCCAAGGAAACCGGCATCAGGACAACCGACCTGGCCCGGCTCGAACGGCGGGTCCGCCAGGCCTGGGAGGAGGCCTCCAGGGAAGCCACCCTCGAGGAGCTGAACGAATTCCACACCGCCAGCGACGGGGACGGTGGACCGCACACCCCGCGGGCCGCAGCAGCTTCAACACAGCCACCGGCGAAGCCGAACACCGGCGCGGCCCGGCCTTCCGCTACCGCCCCGCCAACTGACCATCCACCCGCACGAAACCCAACCCAAGTAAGGAACCTGCCATGAACGCCGTCACCACCACGAAGACCCCGGCCATCCGCATCCGCCATATCGACCGGCTTATGGAAGGCGTCCGGGACGCCTACCTGGCCATCTATACCGAAGAGGAGTGGGCCCGCTACGCCGTGGACAACAACTATTGCAGCCAGGACATGCAGGACGACGGCACCGACCGGGGGATCCGGGGGGCGGTCCGCTGGACCGAAGGCCATAAGGCCGTCACGTTCCGCCTGGCGCACACGCTGCGCGGCTGGAACGTCAACGCGACGGCGCTGGAAGGGGCTGACGCCATCCGGCGCGGGGCCATCGCCTTCGGTGCACCGTCCGGCGCGGAATCGTTCGCAGCCGAGGCAGTAAGTCACCACGTCAATGAGGACGCGTGCGAGTCCTATTCACGGGCTCAACCGATCGACTACTTCTTCAACAATGTCCGCGCCGCCATGGAAGCGGCCCTGGACGCGGGCGTCCTTTATACCCGGACCACTTCCCGCTGAATCAGTCCCACCCACACGAACCCCAACAGTAAGGAACCCGCCATGAACGCCGTCATCACCGCCCCGTCCGCCCCCGTCATCGTCGAAGGAACCACCACTACAACCGCCGGCCTCGTCTCCGACGTCACCGGTGCCGCCCCGGCCGACCGCTACGGGAGGCTCCGACCGCTACGGGAGGCTGGCCGTTATCGTCGCCTCCGAGGCCTTCGACACCGGCTCGATCGCCCACCGGGCCGCGGCCATCATCCTGCTGCCCGTCCTCTACGCCGCTGCCAGGGAGACCGGTGCCGACACCGCGAACCTGCGGTTCATCGAACGGCTGATCCTACGGGCCTGGCGCGAGTCCGCTCCGGACACCACGGTGGAGGACCTGAACGCCGCCCACACCGCCGGGGACGGCGGCCGCTGGATCCGGACACCCCGGTCCCTCACGTCCTTCAAGGACGGTGGCGTCCAGGTCACGGACTACTCCGTCTTCCGCTACCGCACCGCCGCCAACTGACCAACCCGTCCGGCCCGTCATCCCGGCTGGCCGGACACCCACCCTGCAAGAAACCCAACAGGCAAGGAACCACCCATCATGCCCCAGATCGCCCCATTTGAGATCCTCACCATCTCTAACACGGACGGCAGTGTCCTCGTCCGCTTCCGCGACGGCCTGGACCATCGCATCGTGACCGCCATCGACGCCGGCCTGGTCCGCACCGGCGGCCGGATCGACGGCTACGCCGTCACCTACGAGGCCTACGAGGAAGACCCGGAAAACCTGGCCTGGCTGCTGGAGAACGCCGAGTACTCCGGCCAGCTGGCCTTCCGGGCAGCCCTGCCTCCGGCGCCTCCCTGGCGAAGGCCGGGGCCGCATCCCGCCGCGCCGTCAAGGAATACAACAAGGCCAAGGCCGCTCGATGAACCGCCGCCATGTCCACGCCGAACCAACCATCACCCTGAACCCGAAGGAGACCACTACCATGCCCCGCCACGCCCTCACGACCGCCGAAATCGTCGCCCGTATTGTTGCCCGCTCCGCAGCCCAGGCCATCGAGGCCCGCCAGGCCAGTGAACGTAACGCCGCCCTGATCCGACATCTGGCCAGCACCGGCCTGCATAATCCTGACCCGGCGGCCCGGGCCGCCTATGAGGCCCGGCTGCGCAAGGCCCACGGTCTGCCGCCCGCCCAGGAAGACCGCGTGTTCCAAAGCCTGCGGGGCATGCTGGCTGACATTGACAAGCCGGACCTTCCAGCCGCCGTGAACGCCTTGCCGGCCAGTGCAGCCCGTCCGGCCCTGCGTCTGATTCAGGGTGGCCGGGCATGATGACCGCTGAAGACCTGGGCATTGAGCCGGTGGCCCAACCTTGTAGCGGCAGTCAGGAAGTGTCGTGCCACTCCCTGCTTTTCCGCGCAGTTCCGACCGCGGCATAGACCATCGTCCGTCCGTCCGGCCGAATCGGGATCTGAACGCCCGTCGAAGCGTTCCCGTCCGCCACATTCCGGCTCCGTTGCCCATGCCGACAAGTACGCGGGGCCTTTTCGAGGGCCACCCATAAAACGAATCCCCACCAGCACCGAAAGAGGTAACCTATGTCCGACACCTCAACCATTTCCCTGACCGTCTACGGCAAGCCCGCCTGCGTCCAGTGCACCGCCACCGAGCGCGACCTCAGCAGGCGGGCCGTGGCCTACAACCACGAAGACGCCACCGCCCAGGCTAGCCGGGCCATCTACGCCCCCTTGGGCCACATGCAGGCCCCGGTGTGCATCGTCCGCGATGCTGCCGGCAACATCGTTGATCACTGGTCCGGGTACCGTCCCGACCGGATCGCCGTCTGGGCGCCGCAGCTGCCGCTGCTGGACGTGCCGGCGGCCGCCTGACCATGCGCTTCGAGGCCAGGATCCCGGGCAACAGCGCCCGCCGCGGCTACGACGCCGACCGGCACCGGCGCACGGTCCGGATGCGCCTCGACGGCACCTTCGCTCACCGTCTCGGGGAGTTCCGTGGGCACGGCCTGACCGTGGCCGCGGAGCTCCCCAGGGGCGGCTTCATTCTCACCGGGCCGTTCACCCCGGCCCTGCACCGGCGGCTGACCTTCTGCTTCGGTTTCCCGTCCCAGATGGAATTGGACAGCCTCAAGGCCGCTGCCCGCCGCCACCTGAAAGGACCCCGGCATGCCACCGGTTCCGGGCTGAGCTAGCTCTAGCCGCCTGACCGCTGTGAGGTAAACCTACCTGATTACGAACAGCGACTCGATCTGCAGCGGCAGCACACCGGGTCGGATGAGCACGGCGCGAATTGTTCGTGTTCAGGACGTCTGCCCGTGTAGACGAGCCATCCTCGTGCCGAAGGTCCCCGATGCGGCGCTGGTACCAATGCCCCCAGAACACACTTCCCGGTTTTAGGACCTCCACCGCCCGATTGGAGGAGTAGTCGGCTTACATGAGAGCGCGCATGCCTTTCAATCCGACTCGCTACTCAATCGCACGTTAATCCGGTACGGCATTGAGCAAGGGGGCACATAGTAAGTCTGCGACAAAGAGTTCGAGATAGGCTCCTGCAACATTGACCTCGTTCAGGTCTAGGCCAATCGAGCTCCCGTGCACGATTTTACTGCGCAGCGTGTAGCAATTTTGAAAGAACACCGCCGGCTCCAAGCCTTGGTACTTGCGCCCTGAGAGGACTGTGGATGCAAGTTCCTTTCCTGCCTGTCCCACTGACTGCTTTTTCATCTGCCGCAAGGAGCCGGTGAGCGAAGCTTTCAGTTCTTCAGGAACTGCAGCAGAAGCTAGTTGTTCGTTGAATTGATTTATTAGCTGGACTACTTCCGTAGGGTGAGTTCGCTGGATGATGAGCGTTTCCACAGCCATCATCAGTGTCACTAACCGTGATGTGAACGATGCCGACGAAAATGACATGCCAAAGAGGTCAAAAGCTATGCGATGGGCGGGGGGCTGGACAAGATTCTTGGCCCTAGCAGCCTGCACGGCGGTGACAATTCTGGCTGGGTCTTTATTCACGACGGCGGCCGCGCTCCACCGCGAAAAGTAAGGTGGAGGATCTGTTTGATAGATGATTTTTCCAGGCCCGTCCTTAAGGATCGGCCGGCCTTCGCACATACCAAGGGGTCTTCCTGCATCCGGCGAAGGAATATCGAATTCTGCTCCTACATATCGTCTGGCCAGTCCAATTTGAAGATATGACGTCCATTTCTCAGCCGCCTGTGCCGCTTCATTACGGTTCGCGAAACCCACCCCCTTGAGGGCAAGGTCTGCGGCATCGCTCATTGACGATCCGTCCAGGGTAGTAATGAAGACGGATTGTGAAGAATCTACCTGCGAAGCCAAGACAAGTTCATTTTTCTCTTCGGCGATCCGGACCCTGTCCCCAAGGTGAAAACGCTCCCGAAAGGAATACATAGTAGCTGTCCCTCCCCAACGATTTCCGTTTAGTACTGGGTCTGGATGTGGCGCAAAATTTTGTCCGATAGTGCCGCACTGGGTGCGCGTATAGCCCCTTTTCTCGTGAGTCTCTGGTCTGGTTGTGGGAGCGGTCAACCGGGGGTCTTCACTCGTGCCATGAAAATCGGAGAGCGGGTTCGAGGGTTACCTCATTCCAATACACCCCTGCCTATGCAATATGGCACTCTGACGAAGTAGAGCTTCGAGGCTTCCTTTTGACCAGTGTCAATGGCATGAGCTCCTGGTTCAAAACCCAAGGGATAGAGGCCGAGCAGGCCGTCGCCCACTTGGATCCGGAGTATGCCTATGGGGATGCGGCTCATACCCATTTCATGGATAACGTTGGGATCTTCTGGGCCGGTGCCGGGTAGTGAGATTTTCCGGAACTAACGCGCGGAAGGACTTGTCTGACCGTCGTAGCCGCCCAACCGCTCAAAGAACCAGCCTGCACCGTCCGGCACGATCCGGGCGAGGTCATCTGACACGTCCAAGCCATATCGAAATGCCAACTCTCCAACTTGCATCCCGACAAGCCCTCGAAGTCTCCCTAGTGCAACGGACAATCGGTCGGTCCCATAAGGGGACATGTGTCGCCTCCATAGGTCTTCGTCACCAACCTCGTCCATAAAGGCCCGGAACGATGCCTGCAACGCATTGATCTGGGCGCCTAGACCGTTACTGATCTCTGGGTTGTTGAGCAGGATGCCGAGTTCGCGCCGCACCTGCTCAGCAGATTGGACGCAATGCTCCTCGATCTCCCGGCTGAAGTCCGCCCACAGCATCCGTCGGTCGCCTAAGAGGTTGAGTACGCGCCGGGCGATCTCTTTGTCGTCGTCTTTGCGTTCCCATTGGATGCCCCAGATCGAAACCCCTGTAGGCCGAAACCTAACCATTGCGCCGCCCCTTCGTCTGTCGTTTGCCCGAGTGGGAGAACCGGATTCGTTGCAGGTCACTCCGAGCCACTGCCAGTGCCTCCAAAGTCCGGGCTGCAGCTCTGGCCGACCTGTACGAACCTCAGGTCTCACCGGAGCCATACAAGCGTGTGTCAGTCTAGATCGCGATCGTTACTCGGGTGTTACTGCCATGACGTCCCAGCAAGGTTTGGAACCCTAACTGGCTGCTCGCGGTCTGCTGACCATTCTGCCGGTGGCAATGCCTGGATACACTCTGGCTGATCTCCGGTTCTCCTGACTGCCTGATTCAATGGGCCGAGGACGCCGGGGAAGTGCTCTCCTGCTGGGTCCCGGCCAAGAACGTGCACAGGTGTACCCCGGAGCAATGGCAGGGAAACTACCTGGCTAAGTGATGCGGGGGAGCGGTTGCTGAACCCCGCCCGATAGCGCTGCAAAAACTCCGCCAAAAGTCACGAACTGCGCGGTGAAGCGGTCGATGAGCTGATTCGGCAGAGCGAAGAACGTGGCCTCTATCCGCTGTTGAAGCGGGAGCCCTGATATAAGGGCTATAGCTTGATTTCGCGCATACTCAGCAGGACCATTTCGTCCTCTGGCATGTGGATGTTCAGCTCCTCAATCCCTTCAATGAAGATCTCCGGATCAGGTCCGATCTGCTCGCGGATGGCGCAGCTAGCAGGGGCACCGATTCTATGTTCACGGTGCGCCCTTCCCCGTAACGGACGACGAACGGTGTCGCGCCCGGTCGGGGGCGGTCCTCCAGCACTCAGACATGGGAGAAGCGGCCCGCAGGATCGCCTTCAGAGCTTGGTCAGAAAGCGTCACGGACGGACCCTGCGTCGGTTTCTTCGCCCCTGAGCTTCGGGGAGGTGTCCAGGTAGCGATACATGGTGGGCACTGAGACACCTAGAGCCCCCGCAATTTCTTTCACGGTCAGCGTCCCTTCGTCGTAGAGGCGCTGGGCGCGGCGTTTCTCCGTAAGGGTGAGGGCCTTCGGACGTCCGCCCTTGCGCCCCCGCGGTCTGCCTGCCGCTAGGGCGGCTTGGGTGCGTTCACTAATCGGGGAGCGTTCGAATTCTGCAACCATCCCCAACATTTGCAGGAGGAGCAGGCCCGTCGACGTGCTGGTATCTAGGGCCTGGTCCAGCACCACGAGGGAAACCCCCTTCTTTTCCAGTTCGTCGTGGATGTCGATCAGATGCTTCAAGGACCGGCCGGCGCGGTCCAGCCTGGTAATGACCAGCTTGTCGCCCGAACGGAGCGCTTTCCGGGCGTTATCCCATTCCGGTCGTGACGCCTTCGTTCCGGTCATCACGTCACTGTAGATCTCATCGCACCCGGCCGCCCTCAATTGGGCCTTCTGGGCCTCTAAGGATTGTTTGACGGTGCTGACCCGCGCATACCCGATCAGTGCCTCAGAAAACCCGATCGATCTGGCTGTCAGCATCAGGGAGTGGGGTCAAGGACAGACCCCTCAATCTGGCCGTGACGTCCTTGATGCTCACTAAAAGCTCCTTGGGCCGGTTTGTCTCCCATCAGCGTCCGAGGGGACGGCGATTTGGAGTGCAGTTCTCAAAACTACCACCCCTTTCAAGAATTAGATTCTGAGATGATTTTGAGAATAAGGGACCCCCTGCGGTGTGACTTTTAGGCTTGTTTGGCGGCTGCTTGCGGCTTCGAATGGCGTTCTTGACCACCGTAAGCGGTGGAGTCTTTGCCTTATCTAACTGTTCCTCCGTGGCCACTTATGAGGCTTTTGTAGCTCTGGCCAGTGAAGGCGGACAGGTCCTTACTTGTCCGGTCCAACATCGTGACCGGCTGGCAGTTCATTGGCAGAAGCTCTGCATCAGGGTGTGTCGAATGCTTCAGAGGAGTCCGTGGTCATAGTCGGCTGATGTGCCGGTGAACGTCTGGTGCGGGCATCAGTGATTGTGAGTACAAGCAGGGCGAGGCAGAGACCGGTCAGTGCTGCCGCTGCTGCGCTGACCGCGATGCCGAGCGTGGTCGCTGTGGCAAGTGCGCCTATCCCGATTGCGGTGGCTGCCTGGAGTGCGTAGGCGATCAGGTAGAGCAGGGACAGGGTCGCACCACGGTGCTCCAAGGGGGCTGCGTGGTTGATCACGCCCAGCCCGCCGGAGAATGCGAAGGAGTAGGCGACTCCGCCGATGATGCACCAGGCCAGGAACAGCACGATGGAACCGAACGCTGCGGCAGCGGCCATCAGTGCGAGGCTGAGAATGGTCAGAATGGCTCCGGCTCGAACTGAGACGTGCGGGGGTACTCGTGCGAGCAGCAGTGCCGTGACACCGATGGCCGCGGATGAGCAGCCCAACAGCACGCCGACGACGGCGGTGCCGGGGGTTTGGGCGAACTGGTTGATCATGTGTGCGCCGAGTGAGAGGAAGATCGCCCCGACGCAATAGGCAAGAGCTACAGACAGTGTCGCGATCGAGAAGGTCAGCCGCAGTTCTGGGAGGAGTCGCAGAGCCTGGGGCCGCCACCGTCGGGAGTGGGCAGGCCGGTCGTTAGGAGCCAGCGCGAGGGCAACCACTGCTGCGACGGCCAACGCAAGCAGGATGATGTAGCTCCAGACCAGAGGCATGGGCACGAATTGAGCGAACACTCCGCTGAGCACGAGGGCGAGTGTGAGTCCTGTGGCGGTTGCAACGGTCGCCAGTGAGCTGGCGAATCGCGGGTTGGCCGTGGTGTTGTTCTCGACCAGAGAGGCCGTCGCTGCGCTCATCGCCAAACCGGACCCAGCCCCCTGAAGCACGCGTCCCAGGAAGAGGAACGCGACATTCGGAGCGAGAGCGAAGATGAGCGCCGAGGCCGCCACCAGCCCCATACCCCAGATCATGACGAGCCTGCGACCGAACTGATCGGACAGGTTGCCGAAAAGAGGGAGGACGACGAGCAGCGACAGCTGGTAGGTGGCGAACACCGAGGTGACCACGACCGGGCTCAGCGACCACTGCTGTGCGTAGATCGGGTAGAGCACGCTTGGTGCCGCACTTGCCCACAGCACCAGTGCCAGCACTGCTGCTGACGCCCAGAATGTTCCTCGCCTGCTCAGCCGTGGTCGGCTCGCCTCGGCCCTTGTCATGGGAGCGTGAGGACGGTTTTGCCCGGCCCGGACTTGGTGTCCTGCGCGGTGCCGGCCTGTTCCAGCGGGTATGTCGCTGCGATGGTGGGGGTGAGCTGGCCGGTGTCGACGAGGTCGCCGAGTGCGGTCATGCCGAGTCGGTCGGCCTCGACGAACAGCCCGGCGATCCGGATGCTGCGCTCAGCTGCGCTGTCCGCGACTTCCGCGAGGGTGGGAGGCAGTGTGGACACGAGGATGCCGCCGGGCTTGAGCACCTCAAGAGCTTTGGCCGGGTAGTCGCCGCCGATGACCTCGAGGACAGCGTCGACGTCCTGGACCGCCTCGGTGAAGTCAGTCGTGGTGTAGTCGATGACCTCGTCGGCACCCAGTGCCCGCACGAACTCCACCTTCGCCGTCGATGCCAGTGCGATGACGTGAGCGCCGCGGGCCTTGGCGATCTGCACCGCGAAATGTCCGACACCGCCGGCCGCACCGTTGATCAGCACGCGGCTCCCCGTGCCGATCTGGGCGGTCTCCACCAGCGCCTGCCAGGCGGTGAGTCCGGCCAGGGGAATGGCCGCAGCCTGCACATGGTCCAGACTGGCTGGCTTCGGAACGAGCACGCGTGTCGGAGCCACGACGTACTGGGCATAGGCGCCGTGGCCGTGGGGGAAGGGAAGCATCCCGAACACTTCGTCACCGGGCTGGTACAGGGTCACTCCCAGACCGACTGCCTCGATCGTGCCCGAAACGTCCCACCCGAGGATGAACGGCGGTTCGCCGGAGAATGTGCCGTGTTGGCGATTCATCGCATCGGCGGGGTTCACGCCGGCAGCGTACACGCGGACGAGGACTTCTCCGAGGCCGGGCTCGGGGCGCGGAACGGTGGTGGGCTTGAGGACCTCGGGCCCGCCGAGCTCATCCTGGCTGATGGCCTGCATCGTGTCATTCATGCGTCACTCCTGACTGGGAAACGGTGGTGTGGACGGTTCGGACGCTGCTGCTCAGCCTTGGGCCAGTTGAAGCTCGCCGCGGCCGAAAGAGAAGTTCTCCTTCGGGACCGGCACCAGTGCGATGAACACGTCATCGGGGCTGATTCCCAGCGCCTTGACGGTGTTGTCGCAGATCGTCCGGACGACTGCGCGTTTGTCGGACAGCGGTCGTTCCGCAGTGAAGAGAACGGTGATGATCACTGCGGTCTCGCTGCGGTTCATCCCCATGTACGACGGGTCGAGGAACAGTGAACCGGCCGGCTGGTCGGAGATGATGACGAACTGGTCCTCGCGGGGAATGCCCAGGGCTTCGTGGAGAGCCTCGGGCAGCGCCGAACCGAGCGCCTGCTTCTGTTGAAGCGAGAATCGGTCAGCGGGGATGTGTGCTTTGAATACCGGCACGAGTCAGCCTTTCATCGGAGTGAATTGGTGCCTTTCGGCGTGTCTTGCAGTCCCTGGGGTCGAAACCCACCGCGATCGGCTACTGGGGGTACATCGCTTCGACACGCTAGCGACCCCCAGAACGGAAGTCAGACCCTGGTCAGGGTCGGGTAGTCGGTGTATCCGGCGGCCCCGCCTCCGTAGATGGTGGCCGGGTCGACGTCGTTGAGCTCGGTCCCTTCGCGCAATCTGTCGACGATGTCGGGGTTGGCCAGAGCGAACCGGCCCAGCGGGGCGATGTCCGCGAGACCTGCGTCGATGTCGGCCGCGATCTGCCCTCGTTCGCGCCCGTACCGGACCACCAGGACCGCACTGCGCCAGACCTCGCGGAAGGAACGCAGCAGCTCGTCATCGCCGAGGTGGTGGACATGCAGGTAGGCCAGATTCAGCGTCGCGAGCTCTCCAACGAGGTGGCGGTACTGTGTGCGCACCTCGCCGGCGTTGCCCTCGTCGAGTCCGCCGAGCGGGAACGCCGGGGATATGCGGATGCCGGTGCGATCCGCACCGATCTCCTCTGCGACAGCGTGGGCGACTTCGATCACGAATCGCGCACGGTTCTCCACCGATCCGCCGTACTCGTCGGTGCGGTGGTTGGCGTTCGGGGCCAGGAACTGGTGCAGCAGATATCCGTTGGCGGCATGGATCTCCACGCCGTCCGCCCCCGCTGCGATGGCCGACGCGGCCGCGTGGCAGAACTCGCCGATCACGTCCTGGATCTCCGCGGTGCTCAGTTCGCGCGGCACCGGTGTCTTCTGCGGTCCGGTGGGGGTGGGGATGTCCTGCTCGGCGGAGATCGCCGACGGCGCAACGGGCCGGCGGTGGTGTGGGGTGTTGTCCGGATGGGAGATGCGCCCCACGTGCATCAGTTGTATGAACAGGTGACCACCGCGCTCATGCACCGCCTCGGCAACGTCTCGCCAGCCCTCGATGTGCTCAGGAGTGTAGATGCCAGGAGTGTTCATATACCCCTGCCCATCCGCTGACGGTTGAGTGCCTTCGGTGATCACCAGTCCGAGGGACGCGCGCTGCGCGTAGTACCGGGCGGCCAGGTCTCCCGGCGTGCCGTCTGGATTCGCGCGGTTGCGGGTCATCGGTGCCAGAGCAAGGCGGTGCGGGAGCTGGAGGCGACCCAACGTGAAGGGTTGCCACAGTGAAGTCGTCGTCATCAGAGGAGAACGGTTCCTTTCGAGCGAGCGGGTGATCAGATGGGCACATCGCAGGTCAGTGGGCTGTCTCGGTTGAGTCCAGGAAGAGCCGGGTGTCGGTGACGAACCGTTCGGGGAATTGGAACAGTGAGCCGTGTCCGGAATCGGGATAGATGATGAGCTGCGCGTCCGGGAGGTGCTGGGACAGGATGAAGGAGTTTGCCGTCGGTACCATCACGTCGGTGTGTCCGTTGACCACCAGGGCCGGGTGGCTGATGCGTTTCAGGTATTCGAAGCGTTCGCCGCGCGGCTTGCGCCATTCGGCGATTGCGGTGGCTTGGGCGTGTGCAGTCTGCGCATCGGACGGGGGGTCCTGCTCGGTGCGCTGATGGCGGCGTTCCCAGAAGGCCTCGCCGGCCGCACGGCTGGTCTGCGTGGCAGCGAAGAACAGGAAGAGGAAATCGTCCAGTGTCGGAACTGGGTTTCCGGCCACTGCGAGCACTCGTTTATCCGTCGGCGGTTCGCCGTTGCGCGGGCCGGTGCCCACCAGGACCAGCTTTCGCACCAGCTGCGGGTGGGCCAACGCGAAGGCCTGGGCGACGAACCCGCCGATCGAGAACCCGAGGAGATCCACCTGGGGCAAGCCGAGCACGTTGACGAAGGTGGCTACATGCTCAGCCATGGCGTCGATCGTGTCGGGTGTTTCGCCGCTGGAACTGGCCACACCGGCGTTGTTGAACAGGATCACCGGCCGGTCCTTCGCCAGGCCATCGGTGACAGCAGGATCCCAGTTGTCCAGGCCACCGCGAAAGTGCTGCAGGAAGAGCAGCGGTGTACCCGTCTCCGCGCCGAAGCGCCGATACGCATAGCGGATTCCATTGGCCTCGACGAAACGAGTGGGGGCGGTGATGTGAGTTTCAGTAGGCATGATTCTCTCCAGATGGGGTGAGTCGACTTCTGAGGACATCGGTCAAGGGCGGCCAGAGCCAGTGCTCACCAGGACTTTGCCCCGTGCCCCGTCGGACAGCAGTGATGCCAGCGCCTGCGGGGTGCGGTCGAATGGAACGACCCGGTCGATGACCGGTCGGATGATGTTGCGGTCGACCAGGTCGGCGATCCTTCGGAGGTGTTCGCCCTCGGGCCGGATGAAGAGGAAGCGGTAGTCGACGCCGCGCCGGCGTGCGCGCCGGCGAACTCCGCTGCTCATGAGGCGGATCGCTGTCTGCACCAGCGGGTTGGCACCCACTCGTGTTGCGAAGTCGGGGTCTGGCGGGCCGGTGAGGCCGATAGCGGTACCGCCCGGGCGCAGGATATCCAGCGACCGCTTCAGCGTGTCACCGCCTTGGGTGTCGAGCACCAGGTCGACATTCTCCACCTTGTCCGTGAAGTCCTCGGTGCGGTAGTCGATGACGACGTCTGCGCCGAGCTCACGCACGAACGCGATATTGGCGGCACTGACCGTGGTGGCCACCGTCGCGCCGATGTGCTTCGCCAGCTGGATCGCCAGCGATCCGACGCCGCCGGAGCCGCCCTGGATGAGAACGGTCTGCCCGGCACTGAGATTGCCCATCTCCACGAGTCCTTGCCAGGCGGTCAACCCGGCGACCGGCAGCGATGCAGCCTGGAGGGCGTCCACGGACTCCGGACTGGCGGCAAGGTGGTCCTCATGGATGGCGATGAGCTCAGCGAATGCACCCATCCGGGCCTGATCCGGATACGCAAACACCTGCATCCCCGGGTGGAACGCTGTCACTGCCGAACCAGTCGCCACGACTTCCCCGGCGAACTCACTGCCCATGACCATGGGCAGCGAGAACGGAAAGACCTGTTTGAACTCTCCTGACCGGAGTCGTTCATCGCCATGGTTGACTCCGGCTGCGAGCATCCGGACCAGGACCTCACCATCGCCCAGCACGGGATCGGGCATACGCACCCGGCGTATGGAGGATCCATATTTCTCGAGAACGAATGCCTTGATCTCAGCTCCTGTAGACGACCCGGCCGACGGTATGTGCAAACGTCGGACCGCTAACTAGTTGCAATGTGTTACTAGTAGGACCGTATAGAATCCAGTAACAGGATGCAACCACTAGAGGGGGTGGCATGATCACGTCGCCACGGTCCGGATGTCCGGTGAACCGGGCCCTTGAGATGCTCGGAGACCAGTGGAGCCTGGTGATCCTGAGGGACATCGCGCTCCACGACCGGCGCAGCTTCCGCGAGCTGCTCACCGCCAATGCCGAGGGGATCAGTGCCCCGGTGCTGTCGAGGCGACTCACCGATCTGACGGAAGCGGGCTTCTTGACCAAGGCTGATGCGCCGCCTGGGAAGCAGGGCAGATACTCGCTGACCGAACTGGGACTGCAGACGGTCCCACTGATGGTGGAACTGGCGCAACTCGGAATCCTCATCGATCCCGCGACGGCCGAGCACCGGCCGGATTTCGCGCGGTCATCCGACGCCTCCGCCCTGGATGCAACGATGGCGGAACTCCGAGAACACCACCTCGGCGGCTGATCCAGCGCAAACGCACCGTCGGCCTCAGAGCGCTGACCTTCAGGCCACGTGCATGCGTCTCATGCCCGATGACGCCGCTGAGTCACCCGGTGGGTTCCAGCGGGAAGATCAGCAGCGACCCCGAAGCGGTCGCCACGGTCTTGCCATTGGTGTCGACAACCTCCCCCTCGGCGAACGCGACTCGACGCCCGGCTTTGACGACCCGACCGGTGCAGGTCAGTGGACCGCTGTCAGCGCTGACCGGTCGGAGGAAGTTGGTCTTGATCTCGATGGATGTGTAGCCGGTGCCTGCCGGCAGCGTGGTGTGGACGGCACAACTCTGACCACGCTGGCCGCGACCGAAGGAATCGGCCTCCGGACCCTGCAGCGCTGGCATGCGGCATACCGCCGCCACGGCATCGCAGGACTCATCCCCACCGTCCCACCCAAGCGCGAGCGAAGAACCCATCCGGAGCTCCAGACACTGATTGAGGGTCTCGCCCTGGTCAAGCCACGGTTGTCGACCACTGCGATCACTCGGAAAGCCCGTGCAATCGCTGAAATGCGCGGGTGGGCGGCGGTCTCCTACAGCACCGTCCGATCCATCGTCACCGCAATGGACCCCGGCATGATCACGCTGGCCCACCGCGGCGGCGCTGCCTACCGCGACAACTATGAAATCGTATGGCGGCACCGAGCGGAACGCCCCAACGCCACCTGGCAGGTCGATCACACCGAACTCGACATCCTCCTCCAGGACGCCAATGGCACACCGGCCCGGCCGTGGTTGACCGTAATCCTCGACGACTACTCCCGGGCAGTATGCGGCTACATGGTGTTCCTGGGCGCCCCATCCGCCTTGAACACTGCCCTGGCACTGCGCCACGGCATCTGGACGAAGAATGACCCGCACTGGCCGATGTGCGGCATCCCCGACCGGCTCTACGTCGACCACGGCACCGACTTCACCAGCGACCATCTCTCGCAGACCGCCAAGGATCTGCACTTCGAGATCATCTACTCCGCAGTGGCAAGGCCGCAGGGGCGCGGCAAAATCGAGCGGATCTTCGGCACCATCAATACCGAACTCCTGGCCACGCTTCCGGGCCATCTTGCAGAGGGCCACCGACATCCTGACCCAGTGCTGACACTGCCGGAACTCGACACCACCATTGGGGCGTTCATCGCCGATGACTATCACCAGCGCGAGCACCCGGAGACCAAAGCATCTCCGCACCAAGCGTGGCTCGGCGACGGATGGCTGCCCCGCCTGCCCGAAACTGTCGATGACCTCAACCTGCTGCTGCTGACCGTAGCCAAACCTCGCATCGTCCACCGCGACGGCGTCCATTTCCAAGGCCTGCGCTATGTGTCTCCGCTGCTGGCCGCCTACGTCAAAGAGCCGGTCATCATCCGTTACGATCCCCGCGACATCTCAGAAGTCCGCGTCTTCCACAAAGGGCAATACATCTGCAAAGCCGTCGACCCCGACCACGTTTCAGCCACCGTCAGCCTCAAAGACGTCCAGGCAGCACGCGCTGCCCGACGCCGCGAGCTGCGCGGACAAATCAACGAACGCCTCGCCGTCGTCACCCGACATCAACTGGCGCCTCCACCCACGCGGCAACCGACTCCCGCTGAACGTCCGAGCAACAAGAAGCCGAAACTGCGGACCTACCTTGAGGATGACTGATGCCCCAGCAACGATTCGTCGCCACGAAAGAACACCGCAGGTTCGTCGAGTTCGCCGATGCCGTGCGCCGGCAACGCACCATCGGCATCTGCTACGGGCAGGCAGGAATCGGCAAGACTCTGTCGGCCCGGCGATACGCCAACTGGCACAAGGCCGAGAAGCTCCTGGAACAATGGGGTCCCCGCGATGACTCGGACTACCAGGTCTACGCCGCCTTAGCCCAAAGGCGAACCGTGTTCTACACCCCGCAGGTCCTCGCCAGCCCGCGGCAGTTCATGCAAGACCTCACCCATATCACCTCTCGCGTGGCGATCTGCATCGACCAACACCTGAACAAGAACGGCACGCGGGAAAGACTGGGCACGGACTGGGACAAGCGCGTCGAACTCATCGTGATTGACGAGTCCGAAAGGCTTCGCCCTGCCGCTCTGGAGTACCTGCGCGACCGCTACGACCGCGCCAACACCGCGCTCATGCTGATCGGAATGCCCGGAATCGAGAAGCAATTCAGCCGCTACGCACAGCTCTACAGCCGCGTCGGCTTCGCCCACGAGTACCGGCCCCTGGCCGAAGACGAACTGCAATTCGTCCTCGAACGCCGCTGGCGCAAACTCGGCCAAACCCTCGACCCCGACGACTTCACCGACGCCCAAGCCATCGCGGCGATCGCTCGCATCACCCGCGGCAACTTCCGCCTCGTCGACCGCCTCTTCACCCAAATGGAACGCATCATGAAGATCAACGATCTCAACACCATCACCGACGACGTCGTCGAAGCCGCCCGCTCCACGCTCGTCATCGGCATCAGCTAAAGCCGCCACCTCAGCTGCAGAAAGCCGCCAATCCGAGCTAACAGTCACACCCCTGCGGCACGACTCGGTCCTTTCTCTCAAAAAGGTCCGTGTTTTGAGAGGGGTCGCTTGTGGGGTGGATCACATGCGCTGTGAGCGGCAGCGTCGACATACTCGAGTGACTCTCGTAGAAGATGGGGGTATGGAGCGAGACAGCACCGTGGCCGCAGCGACCCCAAAGGCACCGCGTCGAGTGCCGAAGTTCTACTACTCTGGCTCGGGCCGACCAGAGATGAACCGGCTGCAGAAGTCGTTCTACCGCCGCGCCTTCTTCCCATCGTTGCTCGCCGGCGACCCGGTGGATGTGCAGGGGCAGTCGGGGCACGGGTTGGTGTTGCTATACGAGCTGCTGGACGAGCGTCGGGTGAACCCGATCGATGCCAGGCGCACACTGGAGTCTTTGGTGAATGCATACCGTGGGGCTGACCTACCTCTTTATGCGGAGGACGCATTGGCTGACTTCTACTTTCTTGAGGGTGACTTCGCTTCCGGCTACGCTGCGCTCGGCGGGCAGGTTAGCCCGTCACACCACCTGACACTCTCGGCGTATCTCGACCACCCTCCGCTGACAGCAACGCAAGTATTTAGGTGGGCGGAGTGGGGAATCACCAGAAAGGGCATCGGGCACCTCGACGCGATTATGAACGCGCTTCAGGCACGGCTCGATGACTTCCATGCCTCTCATGGCGTGAGCATCCTGGAGGACTTCTGGCGGCGAGTGACTGCCGACAGGTCAGTGAACGAAGTCGCGGCCAGCATCGAAGATGAGGTCGTGCTGCGCTTCACGGGAGAAGATGTACGGGCTCTCCTCTCGGAAGCGCGTAAAGATAGCAGATTAGGAGAACCACCTAGAGCATTCCAGGAGTGGCCCGGGTATGAGGAGCCAATTGATTGGCCCGGACCCTGGGTCTCGTGGACTCTCCATTACGCGCTCCTTTTCGCTCGATTTCGCACTCTCATCCGGGAATCCGAAAACGTTGCCCGAGACGAAGCCGGGATTCCCCGAGTCGGAGAGGGGCGGGTGTCGGAGATGGCACTCCTGCGCCAGGTGCAGGCCGCATTCCCAGAGGAACGAGTAGTGCACCAGGCCCGTCCAGGTTGGCTCGCACCACAGAGCCTCGATATTTATCTCCCTGATTACAACATCGGGATCGAGTATCAAGGGGCTCAGCATTCATCCCCCGTCGAGCACTTCGGCGGTGCCAAAGCGTTCGAGCTTCAGCAGGAACGAGACGCCCGAAAGCTAGGCATCTGCAGACAGTACGGTTGCGTGCTCATCGAGGTGCACCCGGGCTATCAACTTGAACAAGTAATAACCCGAGTGAAGGACGCCATTCAGAAGGCGGACGGCAGACCACCCGTGGTCTCGTGACCGTTGTTCACGGGCATGTCACTGGTGAAGAGCCTTACGCCAAGATCGAGGCTCCAGGCCGCAAGACCGTTAAATAGGAGAGGGTGCCCATGATCCCACGGGCACCCTCAGACCACACAGTCGGCTAGAGACCTGTTCCAAACAGCCGGTCGAACCGGTACATAAATGCCGCCATGGATTCCCTGTTCACGGGCTGGTAAGGGCGGAAAGTGTTGTCATGGGTCCAGCCACTTGAAATTCCGGTGGATGCCAGCCAGGCGATCTCCTTGTAGAACTGGTTGTCGGTTGTTACATCGACGAATGGGGAGACTGCGGGAGGAGCGAACTCGGGTTCACCCGCCAGCCTGTACAGGAAGGCCGCCATCGCGTCGCGGTTGACCGAGTCCCAGGGGCGGTAGGTCTTGTCGGGCCACCCTGTGGAGATTTTGTTCTCAGCAAGCCAGGTGACTTCCTTGTAGAACTGAACACCGGATCTGATGTCGTTGAACGGGGATACCGCCGGCGCTGTGAAATCGGGGGAATAGCTCAGCCGGTACATGAACGCGGCCATTGCATCCCGGTCGATGAGGTCATAAGGGCGGAAGTTTCCGTTCGGGTATCCGGTGGAGATGCCGGCAGAGGCAAGCCAGGTTATCTCTTTGTAGAAGTAGGCATTTGCCGGGGCGACATCGGTGAACGACCGGCTCGTCGCAGTAAGCACCCGTTCGGGGGTCGGCTCACTCATCTCTTCAAGGGACTCAGTTGTCCCTTGGGGTGTACCGGTGGCGGATACTGTGAACCGATGACCGACGTCGTCGGGTCCAAGTACGTACTGCTGCCCGGTTTGCCCCTCAACGAGCTGTCCGCTCCGGTACCACTGGTAGCGCGGTGTTCCTGCTGAGGGGTCCCAGCCTTCAGAGAAAGCAGTCAGAATCTTTCCCTCCTTGCTGAGCCCTTCAATCCATGTGATTACAGGGGCGGAAGGGTCTTCACTTCTCGCTATGGCAACGAAACGCTCATAGACGTTGTTGGCATAGGTAATCATGTCGTAGGTAGTCTTGTCAGCTGTGACAAATACTTGGATCCGACGCCCCGCCATTTCTGCTGGTGGAACGAAAGTTTTTTGTGTCGCTCCATGTATCGGCACCCAGCCCCGGCTTTGGTCGTCTGTCATCCACTGATAGCTGATGACGTCGGGTTCTACGTTCCATATTGGCGGAATCGCCGCGAGCCGATGACCCGTGATGGCGTACCCGGTAACGGGGTCGAGTCCAGCGATTCTTGGCGCCGTGACTACCTCAAACTTGCGCGTGGGCTGCACTGGGGTGGTGGGCGTGCTGGTTTCTGAATGGCTTGTATAGCCCGGCTTAGTGCCGGTAACGGTCACGGTGATTTCCGCTCCGGTGTCCCCCGGGGTCAGGGTATACGTGGGGCCGGTAGCCCCGGGGATCGGCCTTGAACCGGTGAGGATAGTGACCCGGTTCCACTGGTAGGTCAGCGATACGGGGTCGGGCCCCCAGTCGCCGGGATCGACCGTCAGTGTGTGATCGACAAACACCGGGTTAGGTGCGTCGACGATCACAGGCGTCACGCTGCTCAGCTGCGCAGGGTCGGCGGTGGGTGCAGGGCTTGGGGTCTGCACGGTAGCCGGGGTGTAGCTCAGGCTTGGCTCTGTGGCCGAGGCGGGCAGAGCGCCAACGAAAAATGTAGTCAGAACCGTCGTCATTGCCGCAGCCACCGTGGTGCGCCTCCGGCGTGTGGCCTGTGAAATGGCCATACTTCCCCCAAATGTTCTCTTGAATGATGGGCACCAAGTAGCTGCCCTGCTGTGTGAAACGGCATAGTCGCATCGGGCCTGGAGTGCGAGTGATGGTGCATTCAGACACGGCAAACGACCTTCTAAATCCTACAGTCGGCAGGTCC
Organism: Arthrobacter sp. B0427-1-12; assembly: GCF_059092905.1. NCBI lineage: Bacteria > Bacillati > Actinomycetota > Actinomycetes > Micrococcales > Micrococcaceae > Arthrobacter > Arthrobacter sp. B0427-1-12. The sequence continues at coordinate 27,877 of NZ_JBNHIC010000002.1, forward strand.
GAAGTCGAGGTGAGGAATAATTGAGTTTTCAGCCCTCGAGATGGAACGGGGCGCGCCTTCCACTGACCGCGCTACGCGGCAGCATCTCCTCCTGCACCGTGCATCCGGGCCTTGCGCCTGATGTCAGCCCTGGCGTTGCGGTCCCCGCGGCCGCGCCCCGGACTGGCCGGCAGGGTGATGACAGGACCGTCGGGAATCGCCATCCGAAAATGTCCGTTTCCCAGCCGGCCGCGCCACTCGAAGCCGTGCTCCTGGGCATAGCGAACCAATTCCCGCACATCTTTATGCACGCGTGTGGCGCCGCTGACTCGGCCGTTCATGACCGCGCCTCCTGTGCTTTGCCGTCCCGCAGCACCTCGGCCAGCAGTACGTCATATCCGAAGATGTCACTGCATTCGTGCCTGGACGCGAGGATCGTCTCGGGTTCCTGGAATCCGCACAGCAGGCAGATGACGTTGATCCAGCAGTCCTCGCATGGGTGCGTGGGCAGGACGTACCCGGTGCGGTAGTGATACTCGAGGGTGAAGATCTCGGCAGTGTTCGATTTGCGGCTCATTGTGGGTCCTTTCCGGTGCCCCATTCGGGGCCTCTTGCTGGTGTGCACCCTTAATGTGTTTGGAGCCGCCGATTTCTCTCCCCGGTGAACCAAAAAACCGGGCCTACTGCCCGTTTTTGTGGTGAAAATCACCACAAAGATCTGAATGAGGGCGATAATCGGAGGACGGGCCATTTGTGGGCGGCAGGGTACTTTTCGCAGCCGCCGGCCGGAAGGCAGATGCTCATGGAGCTGACGCAAACCAGGCGGTACCGGTACCGGATCTACCCGGACCGGGACCAGGAACTCTTAATGGCCAAAACCTTTGGGTGTGTCCGCCTGGTCTACAACGATTTCCTTGCCGCCCACGAGCAGGCCTACCTGAATGGGGCCCCGGAATACACCTACGTCCGGGCCTCCGCTGAGCTGACCTGCGAGAAACGAACAGTGGAACGGGCGTGGCTGGCGGAGGTTTCGAGCGTGGCCCTGCAGCAGGCGTTGAGGGATGCCGAAGCGGCGTACAAGCGCTTCCTTGCCCAGTTTCGGAAAGGATCGACCAGGAAGAGGGCAATCGGCCGGCCACGATTCAAGAAACGGAAGGCAAGGCAGGCGTTCCGGCTCACCCGGGGGCTTTCCAAGATCCGGCCGCTTCCGAACGGGCGAGGACAGTTGTATTTGTCGAAAATCGGCTGGATGCCGATCCGCTTATCCCGGCCGCTGCCTTCCGAGCCTTCTTCTGTAACGGTCGTACGTGAAGCCGATGGGCGCTATTACGCGGGGTTCGTGGTGAAGGTGCCCCTTCAAGTGCTGGAGCCTAGTCCGCGGATCAGCGGCATCGATGTGGGGCTGAACCATTTGGCTGTCATTGCCAGCTCTGATGGAACCGTCGAGAAGGTGGAGAATCCCCGGTATTTGAAGCACCAGTTGCACAGGCTCAAGCGAGCCCAAAGAGTATTGTCACGGCGTCAGAAAGGATCGGCCAACTGGGAGAAAGCGCGAAGGAAAGTAGCCGTCTTGCATCGCAGGGTCAAGGAGACTCGGTTAGACCACTACCACAAGCTCGCTTATCGGCTCTGTCACGAGAACCAAGTGATTGGGCTGGAAAGGCTGAGTATCTGCGGTTTGGCCCGAACCCATCTGGCTAGGTCGGTTGCAGACGTCGCGTGGGGACTTCTCGTCAGGCTGATCGAGGAGAAAGCAGCTCTGTATGGAAGGACGGTTGTTCGGGTGAGACGGGACTTTCCATCGACTCTCCGTTGCTCGGAGTGTGGGTTGAAAGCCCCCAAAATGCCTCTCAGCGTTCGAATCTGGACGTGCACCGGCTGCAGTACGGTGCACGACCGTGACGTGAACTCAGCCAAAAACCTACTGCTCGTCGCCGAAGGGCTAATCGAGGGGACATAAACAGTCCAATCGAGGGGACGTAAAACGCCTGTGGAGGGAAGGTTAGACCGGTTAGACCGGCGCATCCCGGAGAAGCAGGAACCGCCGAACAATTGGCGGAGGTCAAGCCCCGTCTGTGTGCGGTTGTTGTTACTGGGCATGTGGATGAATGAAAGCATGCAGGCATGCATGAATGTCAACGCAGCCGGTCGGGCAGCGTGACGTCGTATGGATCGAGTTCGGGTCGGGCGCGCAGGTAGCGGACCAGGTGCCGGAAGGATTCGCCGGTCCAGGTGGCGTCGGCGGAGATCTCCACGACGATCGGGTCCACCGGGATGGCCGGTATGGTCTCGCGGCCGAAGCGGCTGGTGCCGGCCAGGTCGTCCTCGGTCCCGGGGTGGTCGTGGCCGGCGGGGTGGAGCAGCCGGCCCAGATCGCGGGCGGCCGGAGCCTTGAGCGGCAGGGAGCATCCGACCATCTGCAGCCGCCCGTCCAGAGGGACGGCGATGACGATCCGCTCAAGGCGGTCATAGGGCCGGGTGCGGCGAAAGGCGGGTACGGACAAAATAGGGTCAAGGATGCCGCGGGTAGTCATGCGGGCCCTCTTTCTGGTTGATTCCGGGCTGAAGAACCGGGTCGGTCCCCAGCCCCATCAGCCACTCGCCAAGGGGCATGCGTAGATCCCGCCGGTCAGGCTTCTTGGCCGCTGTTAGGCTGGCCGCATGGGGATTGAGGACGAGCTGAACGTTCACCTGCAGGCCATGGATGCGCTGCCCGATGAGCGGCCGCCGCACCGGGTCGAAGGCGAACGGCTGGTGCGTGAGGTCCGGGAACTGTGCGCCGACATCGCCCGTGTGCTGCGGGAACGCGGGGTGCCTACCCAGCCAATCGAGGTGAAGTCAGACAAGCCGGCCAACCGGTTCGTCCACTTCTTCAAGGGCGATGAGTCCAACCCGATGGTCAAGGCCACCGACGGCTGGGAGATCATCGACAGCCTGTGCGTGGACGTGAACGGCGGGCTCTGGGAATACCGGTTTATTGTCCTGAGCACCTGGAGTACGGACCAGTGGGGTCATGAAGCCTCCGGTTACCACGGCTGGCAGCAGATCGATTTTGCCGAGTGGGTGAAAGAGTTCTCGAAGGATCTGGACAGCCGGTACGTATGGGTGTCCCTGGGCAGCCGGTATCTGCACCGGCGATATAACCGGTATGACGACGAGTTCGAAGAAACCTGGCTGGAGATGACAGACAGTCAGTTCTCTGATGAGCCGGATGAGCCGGAAACCTTTGAAACATTCCGGGATCAGCTGCTGCGCGAAGCGGCCCGCCTCATCGCCGGACGATGAGACGGGCCGCCTTGAAGCAACCGGGCAATGGGCCCGCGGCTGTTAATTTCGGAGCGGAATCGACCTCAGTAGGGCTAGCCCACATCGCCGAGAGGACGGTGCCTTGGCAGGACCAGAGCGTAGTCGTGTTGCCGTCGCGCAGGATGACGACGCGGTAACCGTCGTACTTGGGCTCATACAGGGCCCCGCTGTCCAGTGCGTCTGGGTCCGGAATGGTGTCGACTACACGGGACAAGGTGACCTCGACCGGCGGCTGCAGGGATGCCCGCAGCCGGGTGTCGTCCACCTCCACGGGCGGGAGTTTCCTAGACTGTCAGCGGCAGGCGGTGGGACGGTTCCCGGGCCGGGGTGCTGACGGTGACGGTGTCGTCCTCGTCTCGGATGAGGTGAGCGACTCCGTACACGGCGGCATCCCGCTGCCCCTGTTCGATCATTGCCTTGCGGCTGCCGGTAACGGCGGCGGCGAACGGGTTATCGAAGCCGACCCGGCGGTTGGACCAGCGGCCGTTCTCGCAGTAGGTTTCGACGTCGCCTTTAGCCATGATGCGGTCCTTCAGGTTAGTGCGGGGTGTCCGGGGTACAGCGTACTGGCCGGGAATGGCACAGGCGTAAAGGGGGTGTAGGCAGATTGGAAGGCTGATTGAGGCACTACAGCAGACCGAGTTCGGCTGCCTTCAATTCGACGGCGGCGGCGTATTCGTGGACCGCGGCGGTCATCCGGGCACCCGTGAGCTCTTCTTTGAGGGCGCCCAAACTGCCGTTGATGTAGAGGATGTTGACCTCTGCTGCGTCATCGGTGGAAAGGAAGGGCAGTAGGTCCGTTCTGGCCCGGCGGTCCAGGTCGGACAGGGCAGCAAGGGCAGCGGTGTCATCCTCGAATGGGCCTTGGGCGATTTTCAGCGCTTCTTTGAGTGAGGCCGGTTCGTAATCCGGGTCAGAGGTCGGTTTTGACGTCGGCTTCATGACCATGGACGTCGCCGGGACGCTGGACTTCGCGGAGGGCGACGAGGTGTCGCCGGAGACGGCCGGCGTAGCGCAAGCGGACAGCAGGATGGCCCCGGCAACCAGGCAGGGGGCAATACGGGTGATGTTCACACAGATCCTTCGGTGGAGTGTTTGAAGTCAGCAGCAGGTCGAGGAGCGGCTGAGCGTCAGCTGTTGACGCGCTTGACCAGCCCGCCGATCAGGGCCACCACGCCCAGGGCCACGGCGGCGAAGCCTGCAGCCACGAAGAAGCCGGCGGCCTGCAGGTTGATGACCCGCTGGACAATCTGCCCGATGATGAATAGGATCACGGCGGCCGGGATGCCGGCGATACCCAGGGTCAGCGCCAGGGCGCCGGGCCGCTTCCCGGGAGCTTCCGGAGTGCGGGTGGCCCAGATGCCGGTAACGATCCCGCCGGCCAGACACAGGCCCAGCGAGGTAAACCGCATCATGGGTCCGAGCTGGAAGTTGGTGTTGCTGAGGATAAACAGCAGCAGCCCGGCCGCGGCCAGGACGACGCCGGTGATGAACGTTCCGTTGTATCGCTTCGCCGGAACAGCCTGCCGTCCCGCGTTTTCCTGTTCGATGCTCATAAATTCCCCCAACAATGCTCGGCTGCACGTCACCCGGATGGATGCCTTCGCATAGATTATCCGAAGTTTGAGCGTGGATGGCACGCAACCGTTCAACGCACACATATGATCAATCCGTAAATCGAATGTTGGGGGAAACACTTGAATCACTCTGCCCTGGGCCGCGTCTCCGTTCTGGCCGTTGTCGCTGTCGTCGCTCTGACCTCCTGTGCTTCTCCGGCAGCCAGTGAAACTCAGCCGTCCAGTCCGGCTGCTGCAGAAGAATCCTCCCGCTCCCAGTTCCAGCTGCAATGCTACGGCGACGGAGCGGACGATACCGCTTACTCCTCTCTGGAAGAGCTGTGGGCCGATGAGCTGGACGGCATGCTCATCTGCCATCCAGAGGCAAAGAATGGTGACGTCCGGTTGACAGCAGCTGATCTTGAAGCGGCGGCTGCGGCTGACCCTCAGAAAATCTGGCGGGACGACATGGCCCGCTTCGAGAGGGTGCTGCAGGCCTGCGCCACCTTCAGCGAGTCCCGAACGCAGTTCTTCGGGAACCGGGCAGACAAGGACCAGCTGCGGGCGGCTCTCACGATATGCCCCGATCATCCCGAGGCCGACCTGATGCGGGAATTCATGAACGCCCCCGTGCCCCAGCGGCAAACTGTCACAGCCACCCCGACTCAAACTGCCGCCCCGACGCGGCCCGCCGAGCGGGTCATCACATATGTGATTGAAGCAGACGGCTCCATCGAGGTGATCACCTATACCAACATGATTGGCGGCGACATGGGTCAGGAGCAGGCTTCCGGGCCGCTGCACGGGCCGGTTACCAAGGAGTACCGCTACCCTGAAGCCCGTTTCGGGGGCAGCTATAACGTCTGGTCCTTCGGCGTCAGCGCCCAGGCCGGCGCGGATACAACCTCCATCACCTGCCGGGTGCTGATCAACGGGTATGAGGTTTCGGCACAAACTTCCACTGGTCCCTACTCGATCGCCACCTGCAACGACGGCGGCTACCGCGTCAGCCCGTGAGCCAGCCACAAGGACAAGGAAGCAACATGGAACAGACCCCTGCCAACGAGGTCCAGGGCGCACGATCCGGAAGCATGGCGGCCGTCTGGCTGACCGTCCTCGGCATCACCTCAGTGGTCATCGGGATCATCATCGGATTCATGGAGGTGGGGTCTCTGTGCGGCAGGCCGTTCAGCCCCAACAAACTGGCCCCAGCGCTGTACGACACCATGGTCTCCAACGGGAGCAGCGAAGCCGACTGCAGACGCGACATTGCTAGCGCCACCTTCGTAACCTGGGCATTCATCATCGTCGGTGTGCTCTTGTTTGTCAGCGGCCTGATTGTCAACGCTCTCCGTAAGGCACCGAATAGTGCTCCTATCGCAACCGGCACCCCGACGGTCGCCGATGAGATCACCGGACTGGCACGCCTCCGCGACCAGGGCTTGCTGACCCCTGAGGAATTCGAAGGTAAGAAGCAGGAGCTGCTGAACCGGCTGTAACTGCTTCGCCCGCCGAAATCGTACAGCGCCTCTCCGGCCGGACATTGGCGCCGAGTGACGGGTGGTAAAGCCCGCTCAGGGCCGCAAGGGCGGGAGCACGGTCAACGGCTACAGTCTTGTGCTCAGCTTCCCTTGCGGATGCTCAGCAGCTCGTAGCCCTTCGGGATGCTCGCTTCGAGCGCCGCTTTCTACTCATAGGTGGCGCCTTCGGCGACGATCTCGTCGGTGGCGCCGGTGCGGATAATACCTTCACGGTTTCACCGCAAGAGTTTATTGGGCGACAGGCCGGCTCTGCCGTTACACGGGACATGCATAGGCAGGAGGCAGCGTGGAGCATTTTCGGACGAAAATGCGGGCGGTGTTAGAGTCCGAATCGACGTCTAGTATCAGTGAATCGAGTAAGAGTGACGCTCAGCGCAACCGAACCACACCACCTGACCCAGCAGCAGCTTGAATCCACTTTGTGGGCTGCCGCCAACGCCCTGCGGGGGCCGGTGGACCCGGGGGACTTCAAGGCCTATGTCTTCCCGGTCCTGTTCTTCAAGTGGATCTCGGATAACTGGGACTACGAGCACGCCCAGGCGGTCGAAGACTTCGGTGACGCGCTGACCGACGATCTGGAGGCTGGACTCCACACCTTCATGATTCCGGAGGGTTGTCACTGGTCTGATGTCATCGGCACCGCCCAGCACACCGGGGCAAAGCTGGACGAAGTCCTGCAGCGCCTGCAGACCGCCAATCCGGATTCCCTGCGGGGCGTTTTCGGTGACGTGCAGTGGGCGAACACGGACCGGCTGCCGCAGTCGGCGCTCATGGCCCTGCTGAACACTTTCCACTCGGTGCGGCTCGACCCGGACTCGGTCAACGGCGACATGCTCGGCAGCGCCTATGAGTACCTGCTGCGCGAGTTCGCTGAAGCCTCCGGCAAGAAGGCCGGAGAGTTCTTCACCCCGCGCCACGTCGTGCACCTACTGGTGAAGCTGCTGGATCCAAAACCGGGGGACGAGATCGCCGACCCCGCCTGTGGCTCCGGCGGAATGCTCGTCGAAACCGTCTCTGCAGTCCGGGCGGCCGGCGGCAACCCGAACACGCTGCGGCTGCACGGACAGGAAATCAACCTGACCACCAGCGCCATCGCCAAGATGAACCTCTACCTCCACGACCTGGAGGACTTCACCATCGTCCGCGGTGACACGTTCCGCGAGCCGAAACTGCTGGACGGCGCCGGGCTGAAGAAGTTCGACATCGTGATCGCCAATCCGCCGTTCAGTCTTCAGAACTGGGGCGCGGACACCTGGGCCTCCGACCCGTACGGGCGCAGCAAATACGGGGTGCCGCCGGCGAAGAACGGCGATTATGCCTGGATCGAGCATATGGTCGCCAGCATGAAGGATGAAACTGGCCGGGTCGGCGTTGTCATGCCCCACGGCACGCTGTTCCGCGGCCAGCAGGAGAGCGTCATCCGTGAGGCGATCATCCGTGACGACCTGCTTGAAGCCGTCATCGGCCTGCCCAAAAACCTTTTCTACTCCACTGGCATTCCCGTCGCTATTCTGGTCTTCCGAAAGCGCAAGAGCGCCGAGCGTCAGGGCAAGGTGCTGTTCATTGACGCCTCTGAGCGGTTCGTGTCCGGGAAGAACCAGAACAGTATGTCCGAGGAGGACATTGACGTCATCGACACCGCCTACAAGCAGGGCGTCGACATTGACGGTGAGAACGGGCTCAGTTTACGTCTTGTAGAGATGGCCGAAATCGAAGAGAACAGTTTCGACCTGAACATCGGCCGTTATCTGAGGACCGAGACCGCCGCCGAGGCCAACGTAGAGGAGGCTTTGATCGAGTACCAGGAGGCCCGTGAACGCCTCGCTGCAGCCGAGGAAGTCCTAGCCGAGAAGCTGAAGGCGGCCGGCTTTGAAATCTGACTGGAAGATACTGCAGCTGGGAGAATTGCTGACTCTGCAGCGTCGCAAGGCTGAAATTGATCCCGAAGCGACCTACAAGCTGGTCACCCTGCCGTTGCACGGACAAGGTGCCCGCCTCCGCAAGGAAGTACTGGGTCGCGAAGTGGGAACAGCTAAGTTTGTGGTTCACGCCGGAGATCTCATGATCTCTAAGATTGACGCCCGCAAGGGATCCAACTCGGTACTGCCAGCTGAACTGGACGGTGCTGTTGTGACAGGTGACTTCCTGTCATACTCCGTGGATGAGTCACTCGCTTCCCGCGAGTATCTCGATCTTGTCATCCGCACCCCGTGGTTCGAGGAACTGTGTGACTCGGTCTCTAGTGGAACAACGAACCGGGTACGGCTCGATGCAACCCGCTTCCTGACACTCCCTCTCAGCCTTCCGTCCCTGGATGAGCAGCGGCGTATCGTGGATCTAATCGGTGATATTGACGACACCATCGAGGCCGCCGAAGGTGAGCAGAAGTTTCGGCTTGTGCTGCGAGACAGTCTTGCTGATTCCGCATATGCGAAGGCTCGAGACGGGGAATGGCCCCTCCAATCTTTGGCAGAAGTCGTCGGCGAGAGTGGCCTGATTCAGACGGGCCCGTTTGGCAGTCAGTTGCATAGCTACGACTACACCGAGTCCGGGACCCCTGTTGTGATGCCTACAAACATTCAGGATGGACGAGTCGTTGTAGACGGTATCGCTCGGATTTCGGAGGCGAATGTAGCCCGCCTCAAGAAGCATTTGCTCCAACCAGGTGACATAGTTTGGGCGCGGCGCGGTGATGTTACGCGCTTTGCACGGATTACCGAGGACGACGAGCAAATGATCTGCGGAACTGGTTGCCTGCTGGTCCGCCCCGAGTCGCCAGAAACTGCTTCGTGGCTGACAGTCTGGTTGTCAGCTAAAAACATGCAAAACCTGATTGTTGACCGCGCGGTTGGGGCAACCATGCTCAACCTAAACACCACGATCCTCAGCGAACTTCCCGTTGCCATCCCCGAGGACGGCGAGGGGCTGGCAGAGACTCTTGAAGCCATTGGCGAGTCTTATGCGGCGGGAAGAGACCACGTTATCTCCCTCCGCTCCCTCCGCTCTGAGCTGCTGACCGCTCTTCTGTCTGGAGCCCACAGCATTCCGGAGTCGTATGACCGGGTCATGGAGGCTGTCGGCGCGTAACGCTGATGCATCTGCGCATGTTCCTGCAGGGAGACACATAGGGTGGTCTCAGGCAGAGTCGTCGATTTTCAGGGAGCTAGGTTTGGGGCAATTCAACGAGTCGAATACCGTCCAGCAGCCGATCCTTGACCTGCTGGTAGCGTCCGGCTGGAAGCATATTCCCGGCAACCGGCTGGCCCGGCACACCGAGGACGCCTTCATAGAGCCTGATCTCACGGCTGCCCTGACGCGGCTGAACCCTGCGGTGGCCGATGATCCGTCCCGTGCCACGGAAATGCTGAGCACCCTGCGGGCCATGGTTCTCTCGGCCCGCGACGACGGATTGGTGGCAACCAACCAGAGGTTCCTGGAGTGGCTGCGAGGGCAGAAAACCCACCGGTTCCAGGGCCGTGAAGGCTACGAGCCGGTCCGCCTGATCGATTTCCAGAATCTCCAGTCGAACACCCTGATTGTCTCCGACGAGGTGACCATGGGGCCGGCCGGGCACCAGTGCCGGTTCGACCTGGTCCTGTGGGTGAACGGCATACCACTCGTTGTAATCGAGACGAAGACCCGGCTGCAGGCCCGGGTGTCCTGGGTGAACGCCGCCCACGAGATTCACACCGTCTACGAGCCGGGCTGGCCGGAATTCTTCGTGCCCAACGCCTTCTCAATTGCCACCGACGGCAAGGAACTGCACTACGGGGGAGTGGGCACCGACATCGACCACTGGGGTGTCTGGGGATGCACCACCGAGGAGATTCCCCGGGCCGGCTGGGACCGGGTGAAGCGGTCCGTCGAACTGCTGCTGAACCCGGCGACCGTGCTGTCCGTCGTGAACGACTACACGGCCTTCGAGCTGAAGGGCCGCCACTCCGGCGCGCCCACCCTGCACAAGATTGTCCCGCGCTACCCGCAGGTGGAGGCTGTCGAGGCCATCCACGCCCGGGCGCTGCACGGCACCAAGCGCCAGGGCCTGATCCACCACACCCAGGGCTCCGGCAAAACCATCGCCATGCTGTTCGCCGCGGTGAAGCTGGTGAACGAGCCGCGCCTGAAGAACCCGTCGGTCATCCTCATCGCTGACAGGGTGCAGCTGGTCTCGCAGATGTACCGGCAGTTCAAGCGGGCCGGCATGCCGTCCCTGGAGACCCCGGAGACCGCGGCCGATCTACGCAAACTGCTCTCCGAGGACCGGCGCGGCATCGTCTTCACCACGGTGCACAAGTTCAAGGACGCCGGCGTGCTCAACGAGCGGGATAACATCATCGTCCTGGTCGACGAGGCTCACCGCACTCAGGAGGGCCAGCTGGGCAAGCACCTGCGCAAGGCCTTCCCGAACGCCCGGTTCTTCGGCTTCACCGGCACCCCGATCGCAGACGAGGACCGGAACACCTACGAACTGTTCGGCGACCCGGATGATCCCAACCATGCGATGAATACCTATGACTCGGACCGGTCCATCGCCGACGGCACCACGGTCCCGATGCATGTGGCACCCCGCCTGGTCGACTTCCACATCCGCCGCGACGACCTGGACAAGGCATTCGACGAGCTGGCTACTGAGATGGAATGGTCCGAGGAGACGCAGGAGTTTGTCGCCTCCAAGGCCATCTCCACCCGCACCATCTTCGCCAACCCCGAACGGGTTGAGAAGGTCTGCTCCGACATCGTGGAGCACTTCTACTCGACCATCGACCCGCTGGGCATGAAGGCTCAGGTTGTGGTTTTCGACCGCGGCCTGTGTGTGGCCTACCAGGAGGAACTGACCCGGCAGTTGGCTCAGCGCGCCGGCGCTGACGGAACCCCGGATGAGGCCGCCGTCGTCATGTCCGTCCAGTCCAAGGACGACCCGGAATGGCAGAAGTACAAGCTCACCGACGCCCAGGAAGAGCAGCTGCTGAACCGGTTCCGCGCCCTCGGCGACCCGCTCAAGTTCCTGGTCGTCACCTCCAAGCTCGGCACCGGGTTCGACGCGCCCATCGAGGGCGTCATGTACCTGGACAAACCGATGAAGCTGCACACCCTCTACCAGACGATCACCCGCACCAACCGGAACTGGAAGAACCCGGTCACCGGGCAGGAGAAGCTCTACGGGCTCATCGTCGACTACGTAGGCCTAGGCGACGGGTTCGCCCGCGCCATGAAGCCGGCCAACCCGGAAACGGCCCGCAAAGAGCTGGAGGTGGACGCCCTCATTGAGCAGTTCGAAATCGAACTGGCTAACACCCTGGACCGCTTCGCCGGCGTCGACCGCAACGCCAGCGGGTTTGAGGCCCTCCAGGACGCCCACGCCCGGATCCCCGACGATAAGGCCCAGGAACGCTTCTCCGCCCAGTTCGGGATGGTCCAGGGCATCTGGGAGGCCGTTTGGCCGGACGAGCGGCTGGAGCCCCACCGGGACGACTACAGGTGGCTGTCCAAGGTCTATGCCTCGATCCTTCCCGCGGACAGCGCCCGGTCTCTGCTGTGGGAAAGCATCGGCGCCAAGACCCTCGAACTGGTCCATGGCCACATCGGCCAGGTCACGGTCAAGGACGCCGGCGTCGATGTCGTCATTGCCGACGAGGGCACCATCAAACGGCTCATTGAGGCCGGAGTCATTGTGGATGAGGAGCCGGGCGAGAGCACCGTCGTCACCGCCACGGAGGTCGTCCAGAACATTGCGGGGCGGCTACAGCGCCGACTGGCCGGGGCCAACGGCAACCACGCCGTCTACCGGTCCCTCGCCGAGCGGCTGGAACGGCTGCGCGAACGCCAGTTCGCCAAGGCCCAGGAATCTATCTCCTTCCTGCAGGACATGCTCGACCTGGCGCGGGACCTGTCCGCCGCGGAAAAGGCGGAGGACGATGCCGGGACCCGCGGCCTCGACCTGCTGCCGGACCCGCACATCGGCGCTCTCACCCAGATCTTCGAGGAATACAAGCCGGAAGGGACCCCGGTCATCCTGGAAAAGGTTGTCCGCGACATCGACGAGATCGTCAAAATGGTCCGCTGGGACGGCTGGAACAACACGAAACGCGGTGACCGGGCGGTTCGCACCGCCATCCTCAAAGTCCTCCGCAACTACGAACTGCCTCTACAAGGGGACTTGTTTGATCATGCCTACGCCTACGTCGCGGAGAACTACTGACCACCTCACTGCTTGATCGCGCCGGGAGGCGGCAACGGCTGGTCCGGCACCTTCCGATGTTGCAGAATCGGTCCCATGTGCGGACGCTATGTGATGTCGAAGGCCACCGGAGACCTGGTCTCCGCCTTCAACGCGGACGAGGCGGCGGGCACGGACCTGCGGCCGTCCTGGAATGTGGCCCCGACCCAGAAGGTGCGCCTGGTTATCGAGCGGCTGGATCCGGAGACCGGGGAGCTGACCAGGGTCCTGGAGACGGTCCGCTGGGGGCTGGTGCCCTCCTGGGCCAAGGACGCCAAGGTTGGTTCCCGTATGATCAACGCCCGCAGCGAGACGGTGCTGCAGAAGCCTACCTTCCGGTCGGCGGCGGTCAAGCGCCGGGCGCTCGTGCCGGCGGAAGACTACTACGAATGGATGAAAACCGCTGACGGCAAAGTGCCCACTTATCTGCGCCCCAAGGGCGACGGCTCCCTGCTTGGCTTCGCGGGGCTGTATGAATACTGGCCGGACCCGGCCCTGCCCGAGGATCACCCGGCCAAGTGGCTGGCCACCTGCACCATCCTGACCCGGCCGGCCACGGATGCTCTCGGCCACATCCATGACCGGACCCCGGTCATCGTGCCCGAGGACCTTCAGCCGGACTGGCTGGATCCGAAGACCACCGCCCAGGATGACGTCGCGGCCATGCTGGACGCCATCCCCGAGCCCACGCTGGTGCCGGTGACGGTCAGTGCCCGGGTGAACTCGGTGCGCAACAACGGTCCGGAGCTGCTCGAACCGGTGCCCGAGGCACAGGCCGCCGTGTAGCGTCGCCTCCGCTGTCACCGGCAGGTGGCAGGCTGTCTCGAGGCCAGGAGAGAGGATCCTGACCGGATAATGGTGACAAGGCGGCGAGTAGCGATGAACAGCAAGCTTGATTTAACCGCGGCAGTACGTGGGCTGTCGGGGCTTCATGAAAAGTGGCATCCGGACTTTGATGTAGAGCCCGCGACCCACGCCCCTTACCGCCGTGAACCCTACGTACGGGCCCGACTTGTGGGCACAGACGACACCATGACGGTCATCGACGGTAAGGCCACCGCCTGGACCCGCGCGCATGTGCTCTTCCACTGGGTCGACACTAATTTGCATCATCACGAGGCCTGGCTGCCCGCAGGTGAGGTGCAGAGAATTGCGCGAGAGGAGTCACAGTGGATCGACCCCTACGACCTACGGTGACATACTGGTCCGCGGTGCCCTTCGATTTCACTTGATCCCCTTGCAAGTCGGAGGGGCTTTTATCTGCGCTAACCGCCCATGCAAGGATAGGGCGAAACCTCATTGCATGGGCGGACAGCGCAATTGGCAGACACTCGAGATTTTGGTTCTCGTATCCGCAAGGATGTCTGGGGTCGACTCCCATGCCTGGCACTCCTGCATAGGCTGAACTTTGGGCAGACCACCTGCCAGCTATTTCACCGGTAGTCCGGCTCCAGTTCGACCGGGTACCCCGACGCTTCACAGGACTCGACCAAATCATCCCTGGTGTCGTCAAGCGAGACTCGCACGTCCAGGAAGCTGTACGGCAAACCAGACTCGGTCTGCGTCTTGTCGTACATATCGACATAGGAAGCGTATGAGCCCAGGTTAGATTTGACGTCCCCGGAAGCCGTCTCCGCACCGGCCCTGGCAGCCTCACCCACCTTCAGCAGTGAAGGCAGGTACTCCTCGCCACTGGGCACGCGGATATTCATTTTGTCGCGCAGGTCGGCGGCATTGTAGGCGGCTGCAAAATCGTTGCAGGGAGCCTCGTTTTTAGCTGACGAGCAGCCGGTCAGGGCGGTGACGCCAAGACAGAGGGCAAGGACGGAGAAGATTGGTTTCACTGCGTCATCGTATGATGGCCAGCTCGTCGGCTTACTGCGACACTCCGCAGTACCGGATTCACCCACAGCCGACACTCCGGTAATGACTCTCACCCCCTGCCGGCGGCCCGGTATCGGCCGGACGCCCCATCTGGCGAACAGATCATCGGGCCGGGCCGGTAGTCAGCAGATGAATGTTAGGTATCGCTGACCGTAGTCGTTCATGAGGCATGCACCGTACGGGCCAGTACGAACTTGCGTAGTGCTCTTGGGTCCAATCCATTACCGGCGTACAGGGCGGGGTCGGCAACGACTCCGCCGATTGTGTCGTAGATGGATAGGCGGGCCATGGCGAGGTCCGGCGTGTAGTGCACATAGGCGTCTTTGACCGCATCGTAAAGTGCGCGCTGTTTCCATCTTGACGGCCCCAGGGGACCGAGGGTTCCGGGAGGATCCGACCCGCCGAACATGCGATCGCTGGGTGGGTTCGCCCACTTCCCGCCGTATGAACCGGCCTTCAGGCATAGATGCTCCCAATCGCTGCTGTACCGGGCGTAGCTATCCGTCCAGGGAGTTGCAGTAGCCCAGGGGACTTCGAGGGATGCGGCGCGGTAACGGTTGAAGTGGAGGTCCTCATCGAGTTCGATGTGGAGCCCGCCTCGGGTGGCCAAGTCCCATCGCCCGCTGGTGAAGTCCTCATCTCCTCTGACGCCGCCGAGCCTGCGGTATAGGTCGGCCAGTTCCGCTCGGACCGGGCGCGGCAGTGCATGAGTGCTCGCTTTTTGTAGCCCCCAGCACTCCTTGTCGCTGAGCAGATCGAAGCCGGCGGCCTGCAGAAAGGCCCTGAGGGACTGGGCCCTGTTCCGCTTCCGCTTCTTCGTCATACGGACAGGCTATCGACTATTGAGGCCGATGACCGGTGAGCAGGAGTCTGGCGTATGTTTAGGATTCCGGTGGATTACCCACCAACCTGGTAACGCTGACAATGGGCGTCGTTTCCCGGTAGGTGAGGACACCGTCGCCCCGAAGGTCGACCACAAAGGCGCCTCGTTCCCCGACATGGAGTCGGTGGATGTGTATCAGCGGGATGCGGTCGCCGTCGCGGCGTAGGACGCTGATGGGAACGGTCGTGAAGCGTTCGGTCATGGGGTACATCGTCCGCAGCCGCTGGGTGTACCGCCGGCCATCTGCACAGAACTCGAGAAGGTGCGCGCTCCCGCTTTCAGTCCGGACGCAATAAGAGCCGACCGGAGAGCCGTCCGTTAGCTCATTCATGCGGGCAGTGTATCGGCCGGCTCCCCTACACTGGTCGCATGACGGCTGAGCGGAGGCACTGCTTGTGCTGGTGACCGCTGCGGGGAAACGGGCCGATGAGCTGACCGACCGGCTGCTGGAGGTCATGACCCCGGCTCAGGCCGCTTTGTGGCTCCGCGGTAGCGATCCGCATCTGGCATGTGCCCGGCCAGCCGATGTCCTGCAGCTCGAAGGCCCGGACCCGCTGTTCGACGCGCTGGACGCGTACGAGCAGGGCGTCTTCGCCTGATTAGACGTCAGGCTGGCCTTCTGCCTGCGCCCGTGCGGCCGCCAGGACGCCGGGCATTCCCTCCCGAATAGCGGTAACAGGTGTGTTCTCAGAGAACCTGGGATTCCCGCCGATGAATCACATCCGCGCCATATGCGCGCCGTCAGCCTCCTCCAGGATCTGCCACACCCGGCAAGCCATCTCCAGCCGCGGATCATCCGGTGCGGCGTCCCGTCCGGCCAAGGCTGCGGTCAGCGTTGATCCCAGCCGGGCCCGCATGAACTCCAGGGCGTTGTCGATCATGCGTCCTCCAGACGCTTCAACAGCTCGGCGTCATGCTCCCTGAGGAAGGCCAACCCCGCCTCGATCTCCCGGCGGCGCTCCGCCTCGGACAGATCAGCGTCCTGTCGCTCCTCACTGTTCACGGGGATCATCCGGCCAGGGCGTCCTGTTGGCCAGCTCCTGGACCCAGGCGGGGGACGGAACGTGGTCTCGGCGGTCGAGCACGATCTGCAGCCGGGCCGCCGCTATTGCGACTTCCAGCGGGACGCCGTCCCGGACCTCGGAGCTGCCTTCAGGGCGTGCTGTCTGGTTGTCGCACATAGTCGGACTCTCTGGGGTAGGTGACTTCGGCGGCAAGTTCTTTGACCCAGCCCGGGGAGACCTTCCCCAGCTTGCGGTCCGTGACGAGCCGCAGGCGGGCGGCCTGGATCTGAACACGCCGCCGGGACTCCTGCTCTTTGCGGCGCTGCCGATGCGGGCAACGTTCCTCCGGTGCCGATCGATCATCACACATGCCGGCCTCCTCCGCCCTGTCTCCAGTGTGCCCCAGGATCAAGACCGGCGGCACCGGGGCAGGAACATAAAAACTGCTATACCCGTATCCTTGCCTTCATGAGTGCCCTGCTGCCGGAGCTGAACGATTTGGCGGAGCGGACCGGTCCGTTTTACGACACGGCTGCGCTGAACGCCTGGCTGGGCGTCACCCGGGATGCCCTCGACCGGCAAAGCCAGGACGGAGCGTTGCTCTCTGTCACGACTTCCGACGGGATCCGGCTGTACCCGACCTGGCAGTTTACGCCTGACGGCAGTCTTGTCGCTGGCCTTCAGGACGCACTGACTGCTTTACGGGCCGGAACCGATTCGGACTGGGTGATCGCCCTCTGGCTCGTAACCCCCGTCGTGGAGTTGGACGGGAAGTCGGCGATCGAATGGCTCAAGCAGGGGCGAACAGCCGTTCAGGTCCTTGAGCTGGCCCGCCATGACGCCGCCGTCTGGTCCGCCTGAACGACTGGCGCTCAATGGAGGAGGGGGCGTCCTGCCACTCACGGATTCGCATCCAATGCGAACATCACAGAGGTTACTGGTAACCGTGCGTATTCGTTCTGGTACTAATCCGGCTCATTGAGCCCAGGCGTCCGAATCCAGATTCCGCTCGGCTTTGCGACATACTCGGGTCAAGGCGCGCAACGAACTTCCGATCAGTTGCAAGGACGCAGTGGCGATGTGAAAGGCACCTGATGATCGACAAGGCCGAGCGCATCGTCGACGGCAAGGCCCCGCTGAAGAAGGCCAGGTTCCTGAAGGTCACCGGCGCGGCCAAGGAACTCGACCAGGCCACCATCGACCGGGCCAGACAGCTCGCCGGCCTGAAGGGCTACGTCACCAACCTCGAGAAGGCCAGGATGCCCGGAGCGGAGGTGATCAGCGCCTACCACGACCTCTGGCAGGTCGAACAATCCTTCCGCATGACCAAAAGCGACCTCAGGGCACGGCCGGTATTCCACCGCCAGCGCGAGGCCATCGAGGCGCACCTGACCGTGGTGTTCGCCGCCCTCGCCATCGCCCGCCACCTCCAGGACAGCACCGGCGTCACGATCAAAAAGCTCGTGCGGACCCTGCGCCCGCTGCGCACCGTGACCATCAGAATCGGCAGACAGACCATCACCGCAGCCCCGAACATCGGCCCCGACGCCCGCACCATCCTCGACCGGCTACCGCCCATCAACGCACCGGGGCACTAAACCTGTGCAACTCAGGTAAGAGAAAGAGCAGGGAGAAAAAGTCAGCGACTAACGTCCTCGCCCTTCTTAATTGCCCGCAGCTTCATGAGCGTATCTTGCCCGAGAGAGGTTAGAGACCAGTATTTGTTGCGGTCGGTAGTGGAACGCTTCTTGACGCCGTGGGCAATGAGGCCTAGCGCGAAGAGTTGGACAATTACATCGTCAAAAGATTCTTTGAATACTGAAGCGCTCTGCACTTGGCCAAAGTCATCAGGGAGCTTCTCATCCTCGTGGTTGAAGATGGTACTCAAAGCAAAACGATCGAGAATTTCATCTAGGTCATGTTCGCTGGCCTCGTTTATAAGCGCTGCTCCAACATCGTAGAAGATTTCGTTCCAAGTTACGGTAAGTACACGTTGCTGTCTGGTCCGTGGAGAGTGGCTATAGACACCTTTAGCGACCGTATCCTCGGTGTAATAGTAGAAGTTGCAATACATCTGATACTTGTCATTGCCGGACGCGAGGTCTTCGGGAATGGTTTCCTTCTTAGAGCTTGCAGTCGTGAGTTGGTTATTCAACTTCAACTCGCTGACCTGTGCCCGAAGCTCAGCGATTTCAGCCTGTGTCTCCGGCGTCATAGCGAAGCGGCCGCGCACCCACCCTTCGGCCGCAGTGTTCTTCATGGCGATATTCAGCGCACGTGAGACCTTCGACCCCAGGTCTTCGGCATTCTGGTACATCTTCACGTGGAGCGTCTGCACCTTGGCCCGGAAAGCCTCCAATCGATCTCGTGCGGCTGAGTCTAGCTCGCTCTTATTGGCGGGAATGCTGCCTGGGTCAGCATGAACGAAGCCAAGGACCGGTTTCCCCGTTTCCACGGCGTAGTCGTACTCCATCTCCGTGTAGCTAATGCCTTCGGCGGTGGTGCTGCCGTACCGTCCACCGACAATAACCACATAAAAGTCACTTTGATCGATGACTCTGCGGATTAGCGACCACTGGTCTTCGCTGGCCGCTGGAAAAATTTCCATGCCAGCTGGCAGGCAGTCCATCTCCAGGAGCGCCTGTATCACCTCGCGGCGCTCCTCGATTAGGTCGCGGAAGGTGGAGCTTACAAAGACTTGGTAGCGGCGTTCCATGCCTAATGTCTAGCACGCAGGGCCGACATGTCCCGTCGCCGTCGACCACGATGCCGAGGTGGGCTTCACTCCGGCTGTCCCAAGGTCATCATGTGTTCACACAGATGCTGTCCGGGTGGCGTAACCAACAGCTAAGCCGGAATCTTGCGCTGGGCACGATTGAATTCCGGGAAAAGCTGGTCCTGCGGTTCCAGGACCTCACCAACGAGTATCCAGCAGCCGGACCACGCCGATCTCCAGCACGCGCCCCGATGAATCAGCGCATTCCACCGCACAGCTAGGGCCTGATGGAGGCGTCGCGCACGAAGTCCTGATCAGCAAGGGTCGGGGGTTCAATGAATACGCGACACTCGTATTCAGCCCCGATGGTGGATTCGTCACACACATTCAGTGCCGGAACGGTCAGGTGACCGATTAGACATGCCTTCGACTAGGCCTTTCTCTGCCAGACGGAATGTGCCACAGCCGGTGGCACATTTGCCCGCGATGGTGTCTAATGCTTGCTCAGATATTCCCACCGCACTGGAGGCAATGAGCCGCATATGGCAACCGATTACGATGCACCCCGGACCACCGTCGAGGACGAGCCCGCCGACTCCCTTGAAGGATTGCGCGCCCAGCGCAGCGCCACCTCGACCGCCGTCATCGACGTGGACGAGAACGACACCGCCGAAGGCATCGATCTTCCGGGCGCGGATCTGTCCGGCGAGGAGCTGCACGTCCAGGTGATTCCGGTCCAGGCCGACGAGTTCACCTGCGGATCCTGCTTCCTGGTGAACCACCGCTCCCAGAAGGCGCGCGAGAAGGACGGCGTGGCCTACTGCCGCGACTGCGAAGGCTAACCGGCACCCTGTCCGGCTGAAGGCCCGGGGCTACTTCTGGTGGCCCTGGGCCTTTCCGTTGCCGTTGTTGCTGTTGCCCTGGCTGCCCGGATCAGCCGTCGGATTGCGCCAACCTCTTCCGTCTTTCGTGCCAGTGTTCCCAGGACCTTGACCGAACTGAAGTCGTATCCTTGCCCCATGAGGGATCACCCTGCCACCGGACCGGGAGGCAGCGATTGCGAGGACCTGTCGCCCCGGGAACGCCGCTTCTGGGCAGAGCATTCGGGCATCCCGGCCGCCGCGCCAAGGCAGCTGGATCGGATCCTGGCTGAGAATGCTGCGGCACGGAAGCGGATGGACTCGGAATCCCTCCCAGCAGAGGCTGCGGCGCAAAACCTGCAGCTGCCGCTCTCGACCATCCGGCAGTATCAGGCCGCCCGCAAACTGTATTCCTATCCGGTCAATGGAAAGCCGGCGTTCCCCACCTGGCAGTTCACTGCGGGCGGCCAACCGATCCCGCTGCTGGAGCAAGTGCTTCAGGTCCTTCCTGAGGGCCTCCACCCGCAGACTGTGGCCGGATTCTTCCTGACACCCCAGCCTGACCTCGTTTTGAACGGGAAACCGGTCAGCGCCAAGGAGTGGCTAGAAGCCGACGGAGCGCCCAACCACCTAGTTGAGCTGGCCGCGGAATGGACGTCCGGTCACTGACCGCCATTAGGCCTCAGCCAGTCATCTCTGAATCCGGCAGCCGGAAGAATTCCTCAGTGACTTGGATGGCCCGCAGAAGCTCAGGATGTTCCGCAGCCCTCTGCAGGACCGCCGGCAGCGGCCCATTCTCATCCCGCCAATTTGTAGGCACCCACGGATTTCCCTTCCTGCCTCGTGGGGCGGTCTTGTCCCAGCGCGGCTTGCCGCCGAGGAGAACTGGAGCCCACTCGAAGAGCAGCAAGCGGTTTAGCTTGCTTCCGTTGCACCCCGAGCAAGCAGGCGTGACGTTATAGAGGGCGTGGGGGCCGCCCTCACGAAGGGGAATGATGTGTTCCATGTGCATATCATCAGGATCAGTCTCCCCGCCGCAGTAGGTGCACCGGTACTCCAGGCGCTCGACCAACTCAACCCAGTCATCGACGGTAAACGGCTCGAATCCCGGATTGTTCAGCTTCTGGGCCTTGCGCATGGCTTGAGAAATGCGCTTACGCATTCGGATGACTTCGATGTTCCTGGCGGTACTGGCTGCATGCGTGCATTTGGTACTGCAATACTTCGCATTGCGCCGGGCAGTCGACATGTCATTCCCACACTCCGGACATTCCCGCGGTCCAAGCTCGGCGGCTCGTTCACCAGCGCGCTTATGGCGAAGGTAATGCATGTTGCACCTGCCGGCCTTGAACTGTCCGCTGGGGTCCGTCTCAGGCGTGACCTCGCAACCGGGTTCAGCACACACGGGCGAGTCGAATGATCCGGTGGCCTCCCTCAGCTGCCAGTGCTTTCGACAGAGGCCGTCATACAGTTTGTTCTGCGGTCCGCAGTCGACCCCTACGGAGCAGGTCGAGGGTATTTCGGCCCGCTTCTTCGCGGCCTTGAACTGCTGGTAATGCTTGGGGCATCTGCCGCCCACGAATTTATTCGCCTCGGCGGTGGGTTTGATGTCGCAGTCCGGCTCGATACAGGGGGCAACGTCGGCGTAGAAGTGGTGCTCCCGGCATTTGCCGCCCCAGAGCTTCGTCTGCGGTCCGCAGCCCTCTCCCCCCACCGAGCAGATGAGCTCGTAAGAGCTGTACCTTTTCATCCGCGCGTTGTGCATCCCGCAGACGCCGTTGATCAGCTTGGCCTGCGGGCCACATGCGTCGCCGCCGTAAGAACAGGTGTAAATGGCCGTAATCCCTTCGTCTCAGTGCGGAAGCCGCACTGTATCGGCCATTATGTCCCCCACCGGGGACAAGATAACTAGGCGGCGTCACAGGCGTTGATCTGGACGAGTTCCCGCGGCAGGCCGGCCCGGTCGATCAGGTCCAGCAGGATGCCGAATTCGTGATGCCCGGCGTCCTGGCGCCAGAAGCCGTACCAGCCGCCAAAGCGCGGTGTACAGGTGAAGCCAGCGGCGTGTGCGATACGGGTGAGATCGTGCAGCAGTCGTCGGCCGGGCAGCAGAACGGTGATGGTGCCGGGACGCTCAGGGACGTGGATGGAGGTCATGCGAGGCGGTCCTTCGTGTCGGTTCGGACTGGTTTGAACCGGTTCGGGTGGGCGTGGTGTGGATCTGGGCGGGGGTTTTATACGCGTTTAGATTCTTTAGATTTCACTAGGCGGAAAATAGCGCTTCTTGGTGCCGACAAGCTCGACCCGGAAGCCATATTTGCCGGGGTTCGCAGCGACGGTGTCGGGATGCCGGCCCACGCTCCGGGCGGCCGCGGCCAAGGTCAGTCCGGGCAGCTCCACGGGTCCGACGAGGTGCCCGTAGCGGGCCTGTGCGGCCTGCCGGGATTCGAAGCCCAGCTCATCGGCTACGTATTGCCACGTTGCTCCGGAGGCCAGGGCTCGGCTGACGTTCTCCGCCACGGCGGCATCGGCCAGGGTGCGGATGCGATTGGCGGCGGTCAAGGCGGATGTTCCTTCGACGGCGGCGGCCTCATCGATCAGGGCCCGTAGTTCGTCAGCGGGGTGTTTCTCGGTGTCTTTCATGCGTATGACCTCCAGGGATCGTCGCCGCTGCCCAGGACGTCGACGAAGGTGCCCGGTCCGGTGAGTTCGGCGATCTTGTCAGCATCCCCCGGGGTCAGGATGATGCCGAACCTATCCGCCTCCGCCCAAGAGTCCTGCGGATAGCCGCAGTCGGGGGACGGGCCGAGGATCGAGATGGGGGCAACGTTCTGTCTCGGTGTCGCATCCGTGGTCTCGGCCTGGGCGACAAGCATCGTTGGCAGCCCTTCCCCGCAGGTGGCATTGGCGACCGGGGTTCCGGAGGCGACGAAGCTCGGGCCGGAGGGCACCTCGGTACCGATCCGGGCCGGCACGTCGGCGAGCACGGTGCTGCCGGAGGTCACTTGGACGCGTCCGGTGGTCTTGTTGATGAAGATCCGGGGGCCGGAGTCTGTCAGGGTGACGGCCGATTCCAGAACCCAGGCGGTGCCGCCGTTGACCGGTCCACCCTGGCTGGCCAGTCCCACCCTTGAGGGGAGCATGACACGGACCCAACCGGCTCCGCCGCCAACCACCGGCACGGTCTCGGTGACCGGCAGTACGGCCAAGGGTGTGCCGCCCGGGGCGTCATAGACGGCAGTTCCTTCGGCGTTGGCGACGGCAGTCTGTCCGGTGCTGGCCGCACGCCCGTCGATCAGGGGTGCCCGGACGATGCTCAGATAATCGGCCGCCGGCAGCGGGAGCCCACTGGTGGGTGCCGGAGGAGTTGGCATGGCCTGGGCGGTTGCAGCCGGTGGTGCGGTTGCCTGAACGGGATCCTCCACGACGCCGTTTGTCAGCAGCAGGATGGTGCCGAGCAGAGCGACAGCCGCCGGCAGGTGGACGTTTCTCAAGGGTGATGTGCCTTTCGGGTCGGGCGTCATAGCGGATAGGTGTACAAGATGCAAGTTATGTACTTGACTCTACGGAAGATTTCGATTACTGTCAAAATTATCTTGACAACCAACGAAAGAGGACGTCATGGAAACCAGAACAGCCGCACTCACCGCAAAGGATTCGAAATGCCCTCCGCAGCAGCCACCGCAACGTCACTGACCATCCTGATCGGCGCCCTGGCCAGCGGCGCGGTCTTCGCCCAGGAGCAGTTCACCGAACTGACTGAGGACGCCTACGTGCACAACATGACGAACGATTTGAAGCTGGCCCAGTCCGAGATCCTGATGGATGTCGGCTTCACCGGCGGCCGTTTCACCCAGGCCGGCGCTCTGGCCTCCCTGGCGGATTTCACTCCGTCGGATGGAACCAAGCTGGCACTGAGCGTGAACGAACCGTCCAACTGCCTGACCCTGTACGCCACGCACCCGTCGGTGACCAAATACAACGTCGCCCTGGACGGCTGCGCCGCACAGCCTGGCATCAAGGTGACCGCCAAGAACTAGGGGCCCACCCCGTTTTCCGAGGTGGGCCCCTAGTCGTATGTTCTAGGCCGCCAGTGCGACGTCCTCTTTCTTCTTCGGCCGTCCCGTGTTCAGCAGACCGTCCTGCGCTGCCTTCGCGCTCTTGAGCCGCTTCTCCGTCGCTGTCAGCCGCGCCTCGGCGGCCTCCAGGTCCCGGACGGCCTGGTCATGGTCGGGCATCTGCTCGTAGAGCTTCCGCAGCCGCTCCTCATGCCGGACCGCGAAGCCGTGATCCTTCTCGACCGCCCGGTAAGCCTTCATCCGCCTGGACCAGGCGCCATTGGCGTTCGGCTTGTGGTCTCCGGGCCTGAGCTTGTCCCAGGCTGCCTTCAGCTTCTCCTCCGCCTCCGCCAGCTCCGACTGGGCCTCGAAGAACTCGATCTCCGCCAGATGCTTCGGAGTGTAGAAGCCCTCCATAGGCCGGGTCCGGATCTCCATTTCCACGGCGTCCTGGTGGGCATCCACCGCAGCGATATGCTCCTCGATGGCCGCGGTGGTCTCCTGAACGGCCTCCTCGGCCCGGACCCGGCGTTCCTCATCCTCGATCTTGGCCAGCCGCTCGGCCATGCGCTCCGCACGGACCTGCGCCAGCTTGGCACGGCTCTCCACCAGATGCTGCCGGACCGTGTCCATCGCCTTGGCCGCCTCCCGCATCATCCGCCGCCAGAAGGACAGAACACCGTCAGCAGACTCCTTGTCCTTGGCCTCGGCCAGGGCGCGGTGGCGGTCTCCCAGGACGGAAACCACGGCAGCGAACTTCTCGGTGGCCTTCGTGACGGCCCGGTCAACCACGCGGGCGACGGGATGGTGTTTCAGGCAGCGGCGGTACGCTGGGGTGTTCTTCTCCCTACACATGGCTAATCCCTTCAGTGGTGGTCTTTCGGTTGTTCTTGCGTATGTTCGGCAGGCAGGCCAGTGCCCACCAGGTAACAGCGATGATGCCCGCGACAGTTGCCACGCCGGTGCCGGCAGAGGTGACAGTCTCCGCCAAAGCCGAGGCTTCACGGGTCACAGACTCCCCGGCGCCCATGAACTCCACGGCATCATGCCCGGAGAAGTCCCGGGCAGCGTTGTCGATGGTTCCAGCGAGCCAGGAGGAACCCAGCCAGGCCAGCAGTCCGATGCCGGCCAGGGTCAGCTTGCCGCCGAGACGGTGGCAGGCCATACCCACGGTCAGTTCCACTCCTGCGGTTGCCAGGATCCGGCGCACCGCCACTGCTGCTGCGGCGGCCAGCGGGATCAGCCCCCACGGCACGCCGATGACGGCTGCCAGGACGATACCGGTAACGGCCAGCACCAGCGCCGAGGCCCACTGTGCCGGGGCGGCCATGAATCCGCCGCGGCTGGTCTCCAGGTGCTCTTTGCGGTCCCACAGCAGGGTGGCGCCGACACTCAGGCTGGCAGCCTTCACTGCCCAGAGCGCCCAGCCGGCCGGGGTGCGGTCAGCCGGCAGGATGTACGGGTTGTACGGGGCCAGGGTCAGCAGGCCGGCGGTGTTCACGGTGGCGGGGCGGCGCGGGTTGCGCGACGCTGAGGGCTGCGGTTCGGCTGCCTGCTGCGGGGCCGGGGTCTGTACGTGCCGGATGTGCCCTACCGGCCGCGGCCGCGAACGGGGCATAGCCGGGGTGGCCGGTGAATCCATGGTTCCTCCTGTTGTGCTGTGAGTGGTGGTGCCGGACTCCGGCTTAGTCGTCTCAGAAGCTGAACGGGTCGTCATCGTCAGCCTCCTTATTCAGGAAGGTCCGGGAAACCTTCGGCGTCTCTGTGCCGAAAATGTCCTCGTCGCCCGCGAAGACGGGCGTCTTCACGACGGGCAGCGGCTTGGTGACCGGATCCGCGGCGAACGGGTCGTCGTCAGCGGCAACCGGTGCCGCAGCGGATTCCTCCTCGTCCGTTTCCGGCACAGGAGTTGCTGCCGGGGTGTCCTCAGCCGCGGACGAGTCGTTCCAGTCCAGCTCCTCCTCGGGTTCTGCCGGAGTGTCTTCCTCGTCGGTGTCCAGATCGTTCCAGTCCAGTTCCATCTCACCCAGGTCCACCACGGCCGGCACCTCCGGCTTCCTGGCCGAACCTCCCCAGCCCATCGGCAGGTCATTGGTGTCTTCGTCCTTGATGGCGGCTTCGACGGCCCATTGCTTCGGCCTCGGGACGTTCCGGTCCTCCAGAAATCCGGGAATGTCCGTTTTTGGGGCGAAACCGACCCGGAATCCATCCACCTCGCCGCCGTCGGAGCCCATGACTCCCAGTCCGGGCGAGCGGCCGTTGTCCAGTTCCGCCAGCGTCTCTTGGGCCGAGATCAACTCGTCCCCGGAGAACAGCATCCCGAGGGCGTCACGTGAGGGCAGTTTGCCGGGCTTGGCCAGCTGAATTGCAGAGGTCAGATTGGAACGGAACTCACCGCTGCCCAGGAGGTTAGCGTCCGGGCGCTGCATGGCAATGGCCAGGTAAATTCCGACCCAGCGCAGCTCGCGGGCAATCTTTCCGGTGTACAGGGAAATGATCGCCTTGTGCTCGTTTGTCCGGGTAGCCTCCTTGACCGCCGGGTGTTCCTTGTCCAGAGTCTTCGGGATGGAGTCGGCCAGCAGCAGGGACGCGAACTCGTCAACCATCACAAGGGTGGGGTTAATGTTTTCCCGCTTCCGGACGTCGGAGGGCAGGTCTGCCCAGAAGGCGACGCCGTGTGCCTTGAGGATTTTCTTCCTGCGGACTCCCTCGTTGTAGGCGGTCACGATAATGTCGGCAGCATCCTTGACCGTCTCACCCCATGCGGAGCACCACGGTTTGATCTGCGCGAAGTCGGCACCCTCCTTGATGGCATCGACCAGGATGACCTCATGCCCCCGGGTGAGTGCCGAGACAGCCAGCTGCAGCAGCGCGATCGTCTTGCCCGAACCGGTGGGCCCCACCAGGATTGAATGCGGCCCGAGTTTCAGGTCGATGGCCGCGACCTGATTTTCCGGGTTGCGCCCCAGGGGCAAGGTCGCCCACTGGTCGGCGCGCAGGTTGTCCGGCAGCAGATCCTCCATCGGCACCATTTCCGAGAGCATCCGCAGCGTGCCGTACTCGAGCTGCGCCTGTCCGGAGACCGCATCCTCAGTGACCTTCCAGCCCGGAGTGCCGCCGGGAAGGACGGCGAGCATTTCACGCCAGGTCTCCAGCCGCTTGGCGGCGGCCACCCCGACCAGGGGTCCGCGCAGCACCGTCACCTTGCGCAGAGCAGTTACGCCCGGCTCGGTCTGCCCGTATTCGACGGCCAGTTCCAGCTCCCACGGGGCGGTCTTCAGCATGGCGGCGAGCCTGTCCCGCAGCGCCACCGTGGAGGGCAGCACGTTGGCCACAATCGCCTTGTGCTCATACGGTGCCCACTCCACCAGGGTCATCCCTTGGGCGGCGGCCTGCGCCGCACACTCAGCGGCCTTGGACGGAGAGACGTCGGCGGACAATTCCCAGACCAGGGTGGAGGGGCGCGGGTCCACCGCTCCGGTGACGATGACCGCGGCACCGTCCCGGATCTCCTGGATCTGCCAACCTTCCCCGGCCTGACGGGTGATGGCAGCGTGCAGCTTGGCGTGCGACTGGGAGGTGTCCGTGTAGCCGGCTGGCAGCGCCACCACCTGAATCTGTGCGGCGGGCACCACCGCAGCAGGCTCGGCCTCGTGGGGCTCGGCGTCATCCTCATCGTCCAGGCCCAGGGAAGCGTAGTACTGGTCGATGGCCGGCGGCACATCGGCGGCCGTCAGGCCGGCCTTGCGCAGCAGCTTCTCCGAACCCTTTTCATCGGCTTCATGCAGGGCCAGGGCGGAGCGGGCAATGGCAATCTCGGCGTCCGTGTAGATTCGGGTGCCAGGTTCCGGGTGGAAATGATCCAGGATGGCGTCGACGTGCTCCTGGGTCCAGCCCTTGCGGGCCAGCAGCAGGTTCGCCTCGTCGCGGTCGCCGGCCTCGTGCAGGTCGGCAAACTCCAGGGCAGACCTGTGGTCGGAGCGGCTGAAGCCGGCGGTGCGGGTCTTCTTGAACAGGGTGGACAGCAAGGGAGGGGCTCCTTTCTTAGGCGAGGTCGTCGGCGGTAATGGTGAACGCGGCAGGTGCTGCGGCCGGTACGGCTGCACCCACCGGGGCGGCGGGCTGGACGCCGGCGATGAGACCACCGGTCTGTGCGGCCATCTGGCGGCGCTGGACGGTCGCCTCGGAGGCCTGCGTCAGCACGAGGCGGGTGTGATCGGATTCTGCGGAGAACTCCCATTCCGGGGCGATCATGGCCAATTTTTCGTCCGCCTTCGGGTAGTTGAAGACGGCTGCCGCCGGCGGCTTGAGCACTACCAAATCCAGCCCCTCACGGGACACATCGCAGTGCTCCCAGTCCGCCAGCGGGGCGGAGAACGCCTTGACCAGCAGGTCGATGGAGCCGGCGCGGACCCGCTCGGCCTCGAAGGCTGCGGAGGTGTTCAGTCCGGAGGCCTTCACGGCCACGGTCAGCCAGGTGACCCAGGTGAAGGTCAGCAGTGCAATCCAGATGTACGTGGTGAACGCGGGCATGCTGAATCCGCCGCCCCAGGGGAACTGACCGAGGACGCCCACGGCCAGGGTCACGCCGGTGCCCCACAGGGCTGCCTTGCGCAGCGTCTGATTCATCAACGTTTCGGAGATGTCGGCACGGAAGTCGCGGAGCAGGTAGGGCACACCCTTCATTGCGGAAACCCGGCGGGCGACGATCAGCATGGTCAGGGCCAGGGACAGAAAACCGAACGGACCGTGGGCCAGGATCAGCCACCACGAAAGGAAGACGTGGAAGATGGCGGAGAGCCACTGGCCAGCCCGGGAGTACCAGGCCTCCTCGGACGGGTCGCCGACCCGCGATGGGGTATCGCCGATGAAGCCGAGCGGGATGATGATGAAGAAGATGAAGGCGCTGATGCCCTTGCCGGTATAAAGGGCGTTGCGCATCAGTTTGCGGCGGCTGGTGCTCATGGTGTTGCGGGTCCTTTCGGGTGGGTTATTCGGCCGCCGGCGGCTTCGCCAGCCGCAGCGTGTAGGCCATGATGAGGGCGGGGAGGATGGCGCTCGGCAGGGTCTGGCCGATATTGCCCAGGGCGTCCATCAACCAGTTCGAGCCGTCGCTGGCGGATGCCGCTGCAGGTTCGTCGGTCTTTTCGGAATGCGGCTCGGACGGTGCCGCCGGCGCGGATGACCCGGCTGTAACTGGGGGGCTGGCCTCCGGAGCTGTGGGATCCGCCGTGGCGGTCGGGGCCGTCAAATCCACCGGCTGAATGTTCCCCAGGCTGGTGGTGGTCGAGATGACGTAGCCGACAATTGCCCCGCTGTCTTCGGGCAGGGCAATGGCGACCCAGGGGACATGGTTGATCATGAACGGCAGGCTGGCCTTGTACGGATCCCCATACATCGGGACGTCATAATCCAGGGGCTCTGTCGTGTTGTCCGGAACCGGATAGACCTGGCTCATCATGTTGACCTCGGCGGTCTCGGTCAGCTCGGCAACCGTGGCAGGGTAACCCGCGGCTGCGTCGGGTGTGAGCGCCGGATCGGTGACCTTGGCGGCGGTGGCCGGCTCGATCTCCTGGACGAAGAACGCCTGGACGTAGCCGACACCGGTCTCGGTGTGCCCTTCAGTAACCTTGATGGCGATCCATTCCTGTCCCCGGTATTCGAACGGGGCGGAGGCGGCAGTGGTCTGCTCGCCCTCGGGCAGCGGATGGCCTGGGATTCGGTCCCCGCCGGGTGTGGCGGACACGGTGACGCCGATATTGACGTTCACAACACCGGTCAGCTCTTCGACGGCGGTCGGGTAGCCGGCCTTGGGCGCAGTGGAGGTCAGTGCGGCCATCGGTTCGGGCAGGTTGCCGAAGAAGTCCTCGTTCGGGGCAGTGCCAGCAAAGGGCAGGAAGCTCACGGCGTCGGCGTCCACATAGGCGACACCGGGTTCGACGGGTGTATGAATGGCCACCCACTGATCCCCAGCGGGACCGAAAGGCTTGCTGGCGTAGAACTTCCCATCCGCGTCATCGGCGATCCGGAAGTCGTGCAGTACACGCATGTCGGCGCCGGTGGGTGTGCTGTACACGACGGCAGTCGGATCGACGACAGCCCGCAGGGTCAGATCGGAGACGAATACCGCAACTTCGGCCGGTGCCTCAACGGCGACTGCGGCCGCGGCGGGTGCGGTCAGCAGGATTCCGGCAGCCAGGAGGGCCAGGGCGCCTCGGTTAGGGCTGGAAATCAAGGTGGTGCCTTTCAGTGGGTGCACGCTATGTACAGTACTTGAGTCTTGTACAAGCGTAGCCTATCTGTTTCACCTTTGGTACCCCTTTTCGGGCACAAAAAAGGAGGAGCTGGGAGATTGCTCCTGGGGCAGGCGGCCTGTACCCTCAAGGGGCAGAACACAGGCACAAGGCAGGCATGAACCGGGCAAAACACGAGCATGACCGGGGCCTGAGCGGTAGGCTGGGATGGCCGAAAGGGGAGCGTATGACGATGGCGCCGGGCGGACCCCGCCACAGGGCAGGCTCCGTCTACATGGACATTTCCGACGTCGTCCGCGAACTCTGCGATTCCATTACCGCTAGGCTCGTTGCCAGCCTCGCCGGCGTCAAGGACCCCGGACAGGTCCGCAAATGGGCCAACGGCCGGCTGCAGCCGACCCAACCGGCGCAGCAGCGCCTCCGGTTCGCCTACGACATGCTTCACGAGATTGAGGGCAGCCAGGGCCGGCGGACCGCCCAGGCCTGGATCATGACGGTCAACCCCCGGTTGGGCTACGAATCGCCCCTCAACGCCATCCGGGAAGACCGTTTCCCGGAGACCGCAGCCGCCGCCAAGGCACTCCTGGATGAGGGCTACGACGGTTGAGACACTGGACCTGCACGGAGACGGGCCTCGCCATAGTGGAGGGGCCCGTCACCATATACGTGAATTTCCGCAAAGATCATCCTCGGGCCCACACTCCCTCCCTGTCGACGACTAACCGGCCTTGCGGCGTGAACGCTCCTTGGCCGGCGGACGGATCGGCATACCGTTCTCATCCAACTTCGGGAAGTACCGCATGACCGGCTTCCCGGCCCGCAGTACCGGCTGTCCGTCACGTTCAAAGGGACGCGCCTCCAGTCGGCCGTCCTCGGCCATCGCCGCGATGGTCGCCCTGTTCGTCGGCCAGCCCGGCACCTGCGACAGCTGGTTGATGCTCCAGCCCGGCTCGGGTTCTCGTTTCGGAAGCCCGGCGCGCAGTTTCGCGACACGCTTCCGGGTCTGCAGCTTGCGCTTTTTGTGGGCGACCATGGGCGTATCGCCTTCGCGATTGCCACCGAATTTGTTCTGCACCGTCGCCACGGACCAACCCAGTTCCTGAGCGATCATGGGCATGGTGGCACCCTGATTGATCCGCGCGTTCTCCACCTGGGCCGGAATGAGCTCCTGATCGAGGAAATCCCGAAGCATCTTTGTTGAACCCGCATCGCTGGCGGGGCGACGGTCCGCCGGGTTCGGGTGCCGGAACTCCTCCAGTCGCTGTGACATTTCCAGGCCCAGCTCGCGGATCTTGTCCTGTACAGCTTCTGTACTTGGTACATCCATGGACATGACGGTACAGGATGGATCGGGGGCGGTGACGGCAATGCTCACGGGAAGGTCCTCCGGTTGTGGACCGAGGCGCCCCCGCGCTCGTGCGGAACGCCCCGGCGGGATGAATGGGTCAGAAGTCGGCCAAGGCGGCCATCGGCTCGGGAAGGCCGGCGGTACGGCTAAGACTGGAAGACGTTCGCCCGAACCGGGTCCGCGGCAGGCGACTGCGGCTCTACGCTGGGCCCCGGCAGGCCCAAGCCGGTTCGCACGAGGCCTGCATGTTGACAGGTAGTGCGGCGCTGGCGGGCAGTGCGGCCCCGGAGAGCAGAACCGCAGTGGCGGCCAGAGCGGCACGGACGGTTGAACGGGACAAGCGGTGCTCCTTCGGAACGCGGTCGGAACGGCTGTACAAATAGGGCCGGGGCGCCCTGGTTGGTCAGGACGCCCCGGTTGAGCGGACTTACTTGGCGGCGTTATCGAAGCGGTACAGGAACGCTGCCATCGCGTCCCGGTTCACCGGGCTCCACGGGCGGAAGGTCTTGAAACCGTTGCCCTCATCCCAGCCGGTGGTGATCTCCTGCTCGGCCAGCCAAGCGACCTCCTTGTAGAACTGGACGCCCGGGGCGATGTCGGCGAATGGGGATGCCTCGGGTGCCGTGTACTCCGGGGAGCCAGCCATCCGGTACAGGAAGGCAGCCATGGCGTCACGGTCGATCGCGGCATCCGGACGGAAAATCTTCGTACCGTCAGCCTCGGTCCAGCCGGTGGAGAGGCTTGCGGCGGCCAGCCAGGTGATCTCCTTGTAGAACTGGTGGTCGGGAGCCACATCGGCGAACGGGGACACTCCCGGGCCGATGAAGTCGGGCTCCCCGGCCATCCGATACAGGAATGCAGCCATAGCGTCACGGTTCACGGCGGCGGTCGGCTTGAAGGCTTCGTAGTCCCATCCGGTGGAGATCTTCTCCGAGGCCAGCCAGGAGATCTCCGTGTAGAACTGGGCACCGAACGGCACGTCAGCGAAGATCGGGGTCGACGGGGCGACGTACTGCATCGTCACCGAGGTGGAGGAGGTGGTCCGGTCCGCCTGGGCGGTGGCAAGGACGTCACCGTTGCGGGTGGACGCATCGGCCGGGATCTGCAGCCCCATACTGATCTTGCCTTCGGCGTCAGCCTGGGTTTGGAATGCATACTTCTGTTGGAAGGTCACGATGACGGTGTCGTTGGCGGGGAACCCCTCGCCTTCAAGGAGCACCGTGCCGCCGGGCGCAACGGGGCCCTGGTTGAGCACCTTGACCGAGTGGCTCTGGCTGAAACGGAGCGCCCCACAGCCGACGCCTTCCTGTGAGGGCAGGATCAGCACATCGCCTGTTGCGCAGACGCCGGTGTAGACCGGCGCCGAACGCAGGGAGATGTCAGCGGCAACAACAATCTTGCTGGACTGGCCCCGGGCGTACAGGCGGGTGTCGCCGGGGTGGGCGTCGGCCGGGACGGTCCACAGCGTGCCGATGCTGCCCTGGGCGTCGGCGGTGACCACAAAGCTGCCCTTGGGGCTGTTCTGGAAGGTGACCACGACTTTCTCGCCGGGATTCCATTTGGTGCCGGTGATGACGAGCTTTTCTGAGGGCGAGGCAGCCGGCTTGCTGAGGGAGAGGGTCTGGCCCTTCGCGTCAATGGCGGTGTGGTTGCAGCTGATGGTGTCTCCGGTGGAGAGCGTGATGGGGGTGTGGCTACTGCAGACACCGATATATTCGGCGGCCTGGGCGGGAAGCGCCACGCTGCCGGCCAAGACTACTGCTGTTGCCACGGCGGCCAGGGAGTTGCGGATGGATGGATGTAGCACGGGGGCCCTTTCGGATGGTGGTGGATACACTAGCTGGGGCCAACTGCGTACACCCCTTGTGTCTTGTGCATAACCGTACCATCTGAAACGGGTCAGTGTCACTACGTTCCTGCGGTGATGGCCAGGGGAAGGGGTGTTCTTCTACAGGCTGACGAAAGCGCCATCTGTGGGGAATGACTCACCAAGGGCCGAATTGCAGTCGGCTGTGGCAGGGCTGAGCGGTGGAGGGGGTCAAATCCTCGCCGGAGCACAAGAGCGCGCGGCATCAGCCCGTCCGGCGCCCACCCCTGGGCCGGGAAGCACACCGGAGGCAACACGAAACGGAGAACCCATGTTTCCGGTCGAAATGCGCGGCACCAAGAAACGCGGTCCACCTGTGGGCCCACGAGCATGAGGTGGAACCGGTCGCCCTGCAGGAGCTGCGCAACAGCGCCTCCCTCGAATGGGTGCACGGGGTGCGGGGGATGCCGGACGGGACCACGTAGCTGTTATCTGGACAAGGAGCAAAATGCAGGAACTGACCGCCAATAAGTGAGGCAGCTTGGCTTTTTTGTACGTCGTTACAGACCTACGACATAAATCGTAAGCTCATACTCTCATTGGCAGGCTGCTGCAAAACCATAACGGCTGAGCGCTAGCTAGCATCTAGATACCTAGACCTATAGGCTCCTTATTAACTGCAGGCCCACCTCAGGCGTTCAAGACTGCCTAAACTTCCTTAGAGACCACGGCGACTGGGCCGATAAAGTCCACAATTCCGCTTGCTTTAGTAACGGTCGAATAACGCTCCAGGTGTGTAATAGTCCCACTTTAATGATTCATTTCGCATTTCGAAGGACTCTGGCCATGGAAGCTGAACGGGAGGGCCAACCCTCGCAGGAGTTGTCGGCCCAAATCAAGCAAGAGGCCGAAAGGCAGCGCATCACGGTGGAACTGACAGAAGAGCAATTGGAAGCATTGCGCGCGGCCTGGGATGACGGCGATCCTAAGGCTGCTGCGCAGCTTACCTTCCTGGTCAGGGGCAAGCCCGTTGCCGAGATGTCCGTGGCAGGATACCGCTACCGCGGCGACACCTGCTGCGCATAGTTGTCCGGTTCGGCCGCGGTTGTGGGTGACGGTCCCAAGGTACGTCGGGCAAACTGCCTGCTCGGATGGTTTGACGACGGCCAGCTTCTGCTCGAAAACTACCTTACAGGCCGGCAAAGCGTTATTCACCCGGTCCTGCTACCTCTCCTGGGGTCCGTCACGGCTCCGGAAACGGAGTCCGCGATTCTGACCCGTATGGGTGGAGACGGCTATCGAACCGTCCTCGACCAACTGATCGGCCAAGACATCATCCTTCGATGCGGCAGTGATACAGAGGCACGGGACCGGTTAGTCCACCAGCGTTGGGTTTGGGGACATGATGCCCGATATTTCCACTATTCGACGGGCCGGACTCAATTCCTGTACGACCTGCAATCTGAACGCGATGCGCTTGTGGACCGTGCGCGACTTCTCGCTCAGCCGCCTCCATTCAAAGACTATGGAAAAGAAGATGCCCTTGATTGCCGGGCAGACCCGCGCCCAGCCGACCTGTGGGAGACGCTCTTAAGGCGAAGGACCGGAAGAAAATTTAGGCATTTACCCCTGAGGTCCTCGGAGCTAGCCGCCATCCTTAAATGGACGTGGGGCATCACTGATATCCGGCAGGATCCTGGCGTCGGAGTCGTGGCCTTGAAGACTTCTCCCTCGGGAGGAGCCCGTCATCCGGTAGAGGTGTATCCGGTCGTTCGACGCGTGGTGGGGGTCGCCCCCGGCGTGTATCACTACAACGCAGGCTCGGATCGACTGGAACAGCTCAGAGCCGGAAATTTCGAGAACGAGATCCTTCGCGCGTGCACCTTCCAGCCGTGGGTTTCGGACGCCGCCGCTGTCTTCTTCATGACCGGTGTCGTGAACCGGATTACATGGAAATACGAGCAGTCGCACGCGTACAGGGTGCTGCTTCTCGATGCAGGCCATACCGGGCAGACGTTTCATCTCGTCTGCACTGCCATGGACCTGTCGCCTTGGACATCAGCAGCGTTGGATGAACGTGCGGCCGAAGCACTGCTGGGAATCGACGGCATTGGCGAAGTCGTCATCTACGCTGCGGCTTGCGGGCGGAAACCGGAAGGCTAGGACGTGTAACGGCGTAGTAACGGCAGAGGTGTTTGCTTTCAGGTGTATAGGACACTGTCTAAACGACTCCTCGACGCAAAGCTTGGTAGCCAGCGGCCAGATGGCGCCGTTACATAGAACTAACGGCTAATTCTGACAGGAAGACGGCAAGGAGGAGACTCGATGAGCTGGTTTGGGCGGGGTTTTGACCAGCGCCCTGTCGGCGTCGTCCTGTTGTGGTGCCCGGGAGGCTGGATGCGTTTATGCGTGGTACGGACTCGGCTTTGCCGCACAAGTGGTTACAGAACGGTTGGTCCGGTTGGCGGAGCCTAGGGGCCCTCATATCGGTACCACGATACCGGCGAGCGTTCACTTTGCCTGGATTCACTAACACCGACTAAGTCGCCGTCTGATTCCACGAGAGCTTCGTCGGAGCCTCCATCCTCATCTTCTAAACCAGGAAGGCACGTCAAATGGCCGCACCCATTAACCCGCTTCCCCCGAACCGTACGCTCGACGGCTCGGACAACAATCCTGATCATCCTCGGTGGGGAAGCATTGGTCAGCGCCTCGTAAGACTGTCATCAAACGCCTACGCGGACCGTGTCTCGCGGCCCTCCGGCGTCAACAGACCGAATGCGCGGGTTATCAGTAATACGGTTTGCAAGCAGACAAAGTCAGTTCCCGATCGACGTGGTCTCAGTGACTGGGTCGGAGTATGGGCCCTGTTTCTCGCCCACGGCTTTCAGATCTTTCGAGCGGCTGAACCGGAAGAACCCTTCGGCATCCCGGTTCCTCCGAACGACCCCGTCTTCCCACCAGGTAGCACAATTCCGGTGAGCAGGTCGGCGTACGACATCTCCACCGGGCGGGGATCGACTAGCCCCCGACGCCAGCTGGTCAACGCGACTTCTTATTTGGATGCTTCGTTAGTGTACGGCGTCGACCCCAGCCGAAGCTCTGTCCTTCGGACTTTCACCAAAGGGACGATGAAAGTAACCGACGGAGATCTTCTTCCATTCAACATCTTCGACCTGCCGAACAGGGTGCCGGGCTCGAACTTCTTCGTCGCCGGCGACGACCGCGCCAACACCAGCTTCGCGCTTTGCGCCCTACACACTATCTTTGTTCGAGAGCATAATCGGCTCGCCGGAGAGATAGTTCGCGCTGATCCCAGCCTGAAGGACGAAGAAATTTTCCAACGCGCCCGGCATCTTGTGGACGGGCAGATACAAGCCATTACCTTTAATGAGTTCCTTCCCGCCCTTCTGGGCCCCAACGCACCTACTGGCAAAGTGTCCTACGACCCCCTCACGAATGCGACAATCAGTGATCTGTTCTCGATCGTTGGCTTGCGCTTCGGACACAGCGTGCTGCCTCCCAGGTTCGTACTCATCTACGACAATGGCGACGTGAAGCTCGTCCCGCAGAGGAACTCGTTTTTCAACGTCGAGGTCATCAAACAGGACGGCCTGGATCCCATCTGCCGTGGTCTGGCCTCTCAGGTGATGCAGAACATCGACCCTCAAGTCGTCGATGACATCCGCAACCAGACGATCCGATTCAACGTCAGGATCGATCTGCTTGCCTACGACATCCAGAGTGCACGCGATGTCGGCATTCCGGACTACAGTAGAACGCGACAGGACATGGGTCTCACCCCGGTTAGTCGGTTCTCCGACATCACCTCTGATGCCCAACTGCGGCACGACCTGCAATCCGTCTATAAGGATGTCAAAAACATCGACCCCTTGATCGGAGGCCTCGCAGAAGATCATCTGCCCGACTCAAGTCTGGGACCATTGTTCACCACCATCTTGGTCGAGCAGCTCGAGCGCGCCCGAAAGGGCGACCGCTTCTGGTACGAGAACAACCCGGCATTGTCGGCGGATGACGTCAAGAAACTTCAACGCACGACACTGGCTGACCTGATCCGCCGCAACACCGGAGTGCACGACATCCAGGACGACGTGATGTACGCGGTCGAACCAGGATTCCTTCGCTCCGATACAACGCCCACCAGCGTGATCGAACAAGAGTTGCTAGCGATTCCAATCAGATAGGTATCCGCATGGTCGCTGGGGCGTGTAGGCAGGGGCGGGAAAGCCAGATGTTGTACTCGGCCAAGTTGATATGTCCAAGGTGCTGTCCGTCGGTACCCTCGAAGATCCACAGGAGGGTGATCATTATCCGGTCCTGGACATCGGCGTCTCGTTGACACCAAATATGGGGGGCAGTTGATTGCGTGGCGCAAACTGCAGGATAGATCGGCCCTGCGCAGTGCCTTCACTATCCTTGAAAATCAACAGGTGACAGCGGACAAACAGTCCGCACTCCCACAGTGAGAACAAAAAAGCTGCGTGATAACCAATGCTGCTAGCATGCGATTTTGAGCACGGACACGACGATTGGGTAGCACTTCATCTCGCCGACAAAGTAACGGTGAACCATCCCGATATTGGTGATAAGGCATACTCCGGAACACATGTCCTGCGCGTCAGCACGACACAAGCCGGAGCTTCGGTTGCCGCCGACTTTTGGCGACTCAAGCTCGTTACCTGTGAAGGAGGTCGTAGCATACGTGAGAATGACATTGGCGCCATGGCCATGGTCCGCGTAAACCCGGACTCCGCTGCCAACACTATGGCGTGCACTTTCGCATTATGGGTAATCCAGAAATATCCTCACCTTCCCGCCCCCGATTACACGCAAAAGGGGATGAAGGCATACACCAACTTTGTGGCTACCAAAGAATGGAAACCTGTGTTTTGTTCACTGCGCGGGCCGGACGGTGCCCTTAACTGCCCCCCGCCGCCGTGGCCTTACCTACGTGCAGAAATCTACCTCGGTACGGCAAATGTCGAATTAGACATCGATTCAGTCCAGGTCACTTAACTGCCAGACCGGGCGGATTCTATGCGGTCGTACAGGGCTGCTGGCGGCCGCACACAAAGAAGGCATGACCACCTTCGCCAGCCCAAAGGGCATCCCGACCGGCGGCCAGTCCCCCGCAGTCCACCGGGAGAGCTGTGCATCTTTCGGGAGCACAGCCGCCGTGGCATCGTCCCGGGATTTCCCGGACCTGATCGAGCTGACCCCGGAAGCCGTCCAGGTGCTCGATGGTGCTCGATGCTTGCCGGGCCGCCGCCGGACGGCCGTTGATTGTCGGCGGTGACGGCGCTCATTTAAGTTCCCCGGTTTTGCTCGGTGGTTTTCCCCACTTCGCGTGAGTCAGGTTAGCAGGCTCCGGGGTGTTCCGGTGGTGGCTTTCCTGAGTTGTTCGGCTGCGTCCTGGTGGGCTCTGAGCCGGTAGGATTCCCCGTCGAGGTTCAGGACCATGGATCGGTGCAGGAGCCGGTCGAGCATCGCGGCGGCGACGGTGGTGTCGCCGAGGATTTCGCCCCAGGCGCCGACGGGCCGGTTGGTGGTGATGACGATGCTGGTTTTCAGGTAGCGCTGGTTGATGACCTGGAACAGGGCCGAGGCTGCTTCCCCGGGCAGCGGCAGGTAGCCCAGTTCGTCGATGACCAGCAGGGTCGGGCCGGCGAAGAAGCGCATGGTGGTGGCCCAGCGTCCCTCGATCGCGGCCTTGTGGCAGCGGGCGGCCAGGTCCGCGGCGGAGGTGAAGTAGGTGCGGTAGCCGGCCTCGGCGGAGGCGCGGGCGAGTCCTGCGGCCAGGTGCGTCTTGCCCGTGCCGGGCGGTCCGATGAGCAGGATGTTGGTGGCGTTTTCGATCCACCGGCAGGTGGCCAGTTCGCCCAGCAGGGGCCGGTCGATACCGTTGGCGTGGGAGAGGTCGAAGCTGTCCAGGGTGGCCGGGGTGGGGATGTTCGCGAAACGCAGCCGGCCGGCCATGCGGCGGGCTTCGGCCTGGTCGACTTCGACGGCCAGGAGGCGTTCGAGGGTTTCGGTCATCGACCAGCCTGCAGTGCGGGCTTGGTCGAGGATACCGGGCAGGGCCTCGGCGGCCCCGGTGAGTTTGAGGGTCGCCAGGTGGGTGCGCAGCTGCTGGTAGACGGTGGCCTGCGCGGTCGGGACTGGGGCCGTAGTCTCGGTACCGGTGGTGGGGTGGTTCATCGGGTGAGGGTCCTTTCGGCCGCGGCACGTTCATAGGCGGCCAGCGGGTTGATCGTGGCATCGGGGCGGGGATCGGCCTGCCCGCGCAGCAGCGCTGCCGCGGCGCGGGCCTCGGGTCCGGGCGGAATGCGTTCCTTGCGCCGGTGCGGACGCAGGCTGGAGGCGGCGGCCATCGCGGCGGCGTTGAGGGCGATGACGTGTCCGCCGTCGCGGACGGTGATCCCGGCGCCGTTGCCGGCGCGCAGGTGCCGGGCGATCACGGTCCCGGCGGTGGTGGTGATTTCCAGGTGCCTGTTGCCGAGGCGGTGGGTGACGGTGACCTGCGCGCCGGCCAGCTCCGGCGGGACGGAGTAGCGGTTGCCGCGCCAGGCGACCAGCGCCTGCCGGGTGGCGGTGCGCGGTTCTGCCAGCACCACCGGGTACGCCTCCGGCACCGGTGCCAGCGGTTCGGCGGCGGCCATGGCCGCCACGGTGGTGTTGCCCTCCGGGCCGTGGCGGGCCCGCCCGTCCTGGCGTGCGGCGAACGCGGCCACCGATTCCTGGGCCGCCTCGAAGGTGGTCTCATCGGGCAGGGTGCGCCACCAGCGCTGCGCGGCGGTGTGGTTGTTCTTCTCCACCACGCCCTTGCGGTTGCCCGCCCGCGGCGGGCAGATCGCGATGCTCACCCCGTGGTGTTTGGCGAAGCCGGCGAAGGCCGGGTTCAGCTCCCCGGTGGGAGGGTTGCAGACCGTGGCCATCCGGTCGAACCGCCAGATCCTGGTGACCCCGCCCAGCTGAGCGGTGACGGCCGTGATGGCCTCCAGCAGGTGGGGCTGGTCCATCGACGGGGCCAGCACCGCCCGCCATTTGCCCGAATGGGCCAGGGAACCGACCAGCAGCAGGGCCTTCTTCATGCCCCATCCGGCCGCCGGGTCGGGCAGTTCGAGCCAGTCGAACTGGGTCTCCTCACCGGGCGGATGCTCGATGACCGCGTTGGGCCGCTGCGCGGTGGTCCGGCAGGCCTGGCAGGCAGGGCGCAGGTTCCGTTCGCGGATCCTGCGGGTCAGGGACTGGTACGAGAGAGTGAAGCCCAGCGGCGTCAGTTCATCCATCAGCGTCTGCGCCCACAGGTGCGGATCCTCGATCAGCCGGGCCCGCACGTAATCCTCGAACGCATCGAACGGGTCAGGGGCGCTGCGTCTGCGTACCCCCGCGGTCCGTTCCCCGTTCAGATACGCGCGGATGGTTTTGCGGTCCCGGCCCGTCCTGCGGGCGATCTCGCTGATCGTCATTCCTTGTCGTCTCAATGCGTGGATGTCCACGTCTTCCTTCCGTGTCAACATGAAGGAGCGGGCCTTTCTCGTCAGCCGGTGTGTGGTCAGAGACCACCAGCTTCGGGGAAGGCCCGCCCCCGTTAAGGGACTGACACGAAGTGGGGAATTTCAGTGAGCAAAACTGGGGAATTTCGGTGAGCGCGATCAGCGGCGCCGACCGGAACGCCCTGCTCACGCCGGTCCAGGGCAGCACCGTCATCCCGAAGGACATCGACATCGAGGTTCACGGCCTGTGAGTGAGCCGGATCGACTGAAGATTGAACTGGTCGCTGACGGTAGCGTGAGTGAGCATCGGGCCGACTTCGTTCTGCTGGGCGTAAAGGTGGGCGGGCAGGAATTCGACGGGTCCTCCCGCGCCGGGTCCCTAGGACCGGGGCCGGCCACCGCGGCTTCGAGGTCACCGTGGACCATGCCTGAGCATCGAGGATGCGTCCGCCCGCCACGACTTCACCATCAACGGGACGTGGTGGGACCCGAAGACCGGGGTACTGGTGGACCCGTTTGACGGGGACGCAGACCTGGAGGCGAGGATCCTTCGCCACACCAGGATGCGTTCACCGACAACCCGCTGCGGGTGCGGCGCGGAGTCCAGTTTGCCGGGGTGCTGCTCGAGCATACTGCCATCCGCCTCGGAAAACAGTCCCTACAAGTCCCTAACCGGTTCAGGTTGAAATGCCGCATCAGGTAGCTGTAACGCAGCAGTAACGCACACGCCATTACGCTACCAGCCAATGAGGACACCGTCTGTTGTGGCAAATGCGAACCAAAGCGGGTTCAGCAGGGGCCGGTGAACCCTCATCGTACGTCTAATTCTTGCGTTCCGAGCTTGGAAACTTAGGAGACAGTCAATGAATCAAGACCCAGCAATCTGGGAAGAAGTGACGAACCGCGCTTCTGAGTCGCCGGAGTTTCGACAGCGTCTGATTGAGAACCCACAACAAACGCTCGACGAACTTGGCATCGAATTACCAGAAGACGTGACAATATCGTTCCGTGAGTTCAGTCCTAACGAGCTCGTGATTTTTCTTCCGCCGGACGAGGGAAGGGAGCCAGCGTCGAAAAGGTTCCACGCGCACTATGTCACTATGGAACCGTCCAACTCGGGGCAGCCTCCCTCGATTCACACAAGAATCCGGGATATTGCTGCAATCGGTCCCCTCTTGGATGAAGGCCGCCTGGTCACGGCATTTCTTGCCCAGTCCAAGGATGGGGGTTCTGACGCGACAGGCGGTCCGTGCGGGGCTTGCCATTGATCTTGAGGCTGAGTGTCCTTTTACTGCTTCTGCGACGTACGATCCGCATATCCGAAATGGCAGTCTTTGTTCTTGTTCGGCTTAGGTAACGCGCGATGACCGGAAAAGTACTGATTTTGACCGAAGAGGAGGACGCCACAGCTTCGCGCATCTTCGATCTATTGACCCACCGCAAGGTGAAAGTAATTGCCTTCGACCCGGCTTCCTTCCCTTCACAAGCCACCTTGAGCGTGACCGTCATGCCAGGGGCACCGATCCGGCGCCAACTTGCAGACCGGAACCAAGTTGTCGATTTGGAAGAAGTCTCAGCAGTCTGGTTCCGACGCCCAGCAGAACCAGTCGTTCACCCTACGCTGCGGGACCCGATCGCGCGCATGTATGTGGAGCACGAGTGCGCAGCGTTCGTGGCAGACCTCTGGGACAGTTTGAGGTGTAAGTTTGTGCCAGCAGTAGATTCTGTTGTGAGGCTAGCGGCAAGAAAAATACACCAGCTTTCCCAAGCAGTTCGAGTAGGGTTCGAATTGCCCCCAACGCTCATAACAAACGACCCCGATGAACTGATCGACTTCTACTGCGTCCATAACGGAAATGTCATCACGAAAGTCGCTGACCAACTGGGTACCTACACGACGAAAAATGACTTCGTACGATATACCCAATTTGTATCGCCGCGCGACCTCGTAAGAGTTCAATCCCTTCGCTTGGCACCCATAATTATCCAGTCATACATACCCAAGTCGCTGGAGGTGAGGGTCACGGTAGTAGGCAGTGAAGTTTTCGCGGTCGAAATCGACTCACAGAAGAGCAATCATGCTCGGGTCGACTGGCGCCGATACGACACTCGAACGACGCCACATAGAATCCATTTTCTACCGCCGTTGGTAGAAGGGCAATGCCGAAAACTCGTATCAGAACTAGGGTTGGTGTACGGGGCACTCGACTTGATTATCGATCCGGATGGACGATACATCTTTCTCGAAATCAATCCTAATGGTGAGTACTTATGGCTTGAACGATTGACAGGATTACCGATCAGTAATGCTATATGTGACCTGCTGCTCGACGATGACCGACCGACCCCAATAAGAGACTTCTGAAAGCTGCGTAAGTGTTTTCCCCAGAAACTGCCAAAAAAGCGATTATGGGTTCCTTGGACTATTTGCGCCGTATTGACCTAGATCAGCTCAGTCCGTCAGTAGCTAAGGCGCAATTAGCTGAACTTGCTGCCCAGCACCCAGATGTGAAACTGCGATTGGTTTGGCAGCAGGAAGCATTCGATAACTCAACTAATTACGATATGCTGCTCTTTTTTGACGGTGAGATGACCGTCTCGCTCGCATATAGCAGTGGGTTGCGAATGCCTTGGACACTATCTGGTGGACAGCGTGTACGCGACCACTTACTTCTCCGTGTCAACGGCATCGAGATGGAAGTGGGCCAAGCAATTGCGACGTTAGATTTCATTTGGGACGATGCCCGGTTCACTGACCGTCTGATCACATCTTGCCTGATCCGTGCGGAATTAGAACGGGATCCTGTCACACTAGATGATGCACGTCTGCAAGAAGCGATGGATGCTTTCCGCCGCGCGCGCGGACTTCTGACTGTTGAATCCACCCGGGCGTGGATGAGGACACATGGTCTCTCGCATCAGGATTTGGAGGAAGTGGTTGCGCTAGAGGCGGCTGTGGCTATTTTGCGGCGTCGAATAGCTGGAGCTGACGATGCTGTTGAAGCGTATTATCACCAGCACCGACAGCAACTGTGTGTCCTCACATTCCTCAAACTCGCCTTTAAGAGTGATACTGAGGCGCGACATGCGGCGGACAAGCTTAGGTTGGGCATTGATTTCTATGAAACAGCGGAGAGCCTTTGGAAACAGGGATTGCTTATGGGTTCAGGCCCTGTGTACGTCACGACGCGTGGTCTTGAAATGCCGACTGACATCACGGTCAATCTTCTGGCGGAAACGTCTGGAGCTGTTATCGGTCCAGTTAATTGGGACGGAGAAGCCGTCGTGTTAAGGCTTATCGACATTGTGGATCGGGGCCTTAACACTCAAACGCGTGAGTACATCGAGCACAGATTGTTCGATGACTGGTTGGAAGCACGTAAGGCTGCTGCGCGCATTGAGTGGTACTGGGGGGACAGGGCGCGAACTGGCCCGTAGTCGGGCTGCTTAACGGAATGGCGCCGCCAAACAG
The DNA here is from genome assembly GCF_059092905.1 of Arthrobacter sp. B0427-1-12. Lineage (NCBI taxonomy): Bacteria > Bacillati > Actinomycetota > Actinomycetes > Micrococcales > Micrococcaceae > Arthrobacter > Arthrobacter sp. B0427-1-12. The sequence continues at coordinate 72,279 of NZ_JBNHIC010000002.1, forward strand.
CAGGTCTATGGCTGTCTCCAGGTTTGCGGCGGCTCTTCTGCCAGCCGGGTGATGGGGGTACGGGGATCGTGCTGAGGTACGTGCCGCTGTCGACGCCGCCGACGTTAACGATATATGCGCCGCGTTCACCGACGCGGAGGCAATCGATATGCAGCAGTGGAATCCGTCTCGCACCTACACTCGGGCCATCGCACGCCCACGTGTGGGTTGGGCAGCAGGTCCAGGCCGGTAGCACCCTTGTTGTCCTCGACCTTCTCGGGGGGCCCAGGTCACGGACCAGTTCCAGCTCCTTCAGGAAGTCCACAGGAAGTCCACGGACTCCTGGGCCTTGGCCATCTGGCGTTCGCGCAGCCGCCCAGACGATCGGCCAGCGACCGGTACACCGGGAGCCGTTGGTGGCGGCCAGCCAGCGGCGCAGCCTGGTGGCGATGTTGTCCGCAACCTCGGCGCCGATGAGGCGGTGCCTTCATCGGTGATGACCACGTCCACGGCGCTGTCCTTGACGGTGCTGGCTGTGGATCAGTTCGAGTGTCTTGGCACCCAGACGGTGCCAGAGCAGATCGGGGCAGTATCGGAGGGCAGGACTTGTAGACGAACGGCCTGTACGACGACACCAAGGCCTACGTGCAGTCGGCGCTCCGCAACCAAGCCAGCTTCCCGTAACAAAGACCTATATGGGGGCCCGTGCCGTTTATCGGCGCGGGCCACTTCACCGTGCATGCCGTTTTCAGCATTTGGTGCGCAAAGCTGCCTGATATTACATGCTGGAAATGTTCAATTCTCCACCGGTGTAACGGAGTCATAACCTTCGCCCGAATTCGAGCAGAAAACGCTCCCCGGGTCCTACGGAATTGCCGGCTGCCCTTACCCTTCCCACGCGATCGGCCCAGACGTACTGGCCGTTGACCGCCTGAAGTGAGACTATGTATGAGTCTTGGCTTATAGGCGGTTCTATATTGCGTAGTCGGAGGGGCTCATAAGGTCCCACGACGACTCCTTGCGCCAGCAGGAGGCCTCCGCCGCCACCGGCGGCATAAACAAACTGTCCGCCATCGGCCCGAAGAGCGTATCGACTATTTGGATAAAAACCAATGTAGTCAAGGCAGTGGAGGCGAAACAGCTCCCATTGGCCAACCTCGCGTCGGTTCGCTACTAACTCGCGACCCCCGCCGCCTTCAGCCGTTACAATCCCGTAACTAGAGGTCTGTAAGTATATGGGGCCGACAGACACTTCAAGGGTGAACGGCTCATATCCGCCAATCTGCGGACCGCCGGCGCGGACCCTGCCATCCGGGGTGGCATAGACGAACCTGCCGTTCACGGCCTGCAGGGCGATGCGAGATCCATAGGTAATTTCGCCACCGGGGTTATTTATGTTGTGAATGGTGAATGGCTCCCAGGCCCCGATTGACAGGCCGCGGGCGTACAACACAGATCCTCCGGCGTTTTCTGCGTAGACCCACCGATTGTTGTACGCCTTGATAGCTATCTGGTCACGGTCCTGTAGTACGAAACGACCGCTCAGGTTCTCGATTTCGAACGCTTCCCATGAATCCCAGTTGACGACGGGCTTGGTTCGGTCGGCAACAACTAAGTCGCTCCCGGGCTCCAAGGAAAGGTATTTGCCATGAACGGAACGGAAATGGAAGCTGGCGCGATATACCACGACCGCTGTCTCCCTTCTAACTAACGGGGGGATATTTGAGTTTGGCGTCTGTTGGTACACCGAATTTCTATGTGGGCGGCCTCCGGATGGGTGAACAGTTTCAGTCTGCGGCAGACTGGCGAGGGCTTTACGAGGGGTGCAGACGACGGGGCCATCGCAGCTTCGGGCTGCCCGTCGTTGCGAAGACCTGCCCGTCATCGGTCACCATAATGCGCAGAACATCCGACATGGTGATCCGAGAAGGCTCGGGGCCGACCAGCATCAGCGCGAAGCTGCCGGTTCCGGGCGTCGGGGCGGCAAGTGTCGTTTCGATTACTGATGGGGCGTCCGGAGCGCCTCGTATGGACCGCGGGAACACACCGACGCGCCAGCCGTCCGGAAGCGACAAAACCCGGGCCATGGAGTCGTGGAACTCTTCACTGTCAGGACCGCTAAGCGTATCCATCATGATTTCGTCCTCGGGGTCATCGGCATTCTGGAATTCTTCCTTTATCCCCTCCATCATCTGATCTGCCAGGGGAGCGCCGGAAACCGCTGTCACCGTGAGCACCGGATCAATGGCGTATGTGACGTCCCAGCTAATGGTGGCCTCTCCCTGGAAACCCGGAATAGGGATCGGGATTTCAGCGCTCAGCCCTAATCCCGGCGTCACCTTGGCAACCCTGGAGCTGTAGATCCTGGCCGATGCGGAATGTGAATACTGCTCGGCGAATACATACGCGGTAGTCCAGCGCAGCCCCCTAGGAACGGGAAGGGACCACGGTGCATCCGACTGGTAAATGCGGCCCGGATTAATCGGCTTTGGGATGAAGCTAACAACACGGCGCTTGGGCGGAACACGGAAATCTTTGCGTAGCCAGGTAAGTATCGGGTTGAACACCTGATAGACCGTCAGTTCACCGGGCGGAAGCCCATCCATCTGCACCGTCTCCATCACCAGGTTCTTTGGCGGCAGGAACACGCCTTCGTCAACCACGGCATCGTTTGCTTTCCAGCGCAGCAGCATAGCTGTCTTCCTTCGGTGGTTCGGAGAATAAGTGAGTCGGCTTCATTCCAGATGTGGCGATAGGCGGAGTGCAAGCGCTACCGGTGTACGCCCGGATTCGCTGCGGAACTAAAAGGATAAGTGACCTAGCGTAGACAAAAAGTTATTGGTATCGACAATATTGGCTCTTCAGGTGTTATTAGAGCGTTATTACTGGCATCCAGTACGCGCCTAGCAAATGTCAGCTCAGATCGTTGCAACGATCAGTTATGCCTTGGTCCCTCTCCATTAGGCGTGACGTCGCAGATGGAAACCTGCGGCATCTGGTCTGATTTAGGGTAGGGGTGTGTGCGCGATGCGGCATGAACAATCACTGCGAATGATAATTTGCCCAGCCCAGCAGCGGCCTACGCGCGGCATGGAGGACACACCATGTAGATCCGTACGCCCTGGCTCCCCGCAGGTCAGTAGCTCTCGACCACGTAAGCGTAAGCGTGGTCAAACAGGCCGCCTTGGGCCGGCAGGCCGTAGTGGATGAGCGTCTTGCGGAAGGCAATGCGGACCTCCTTGTCGCCCTCCTTAGTGCCTTTCCAGCCGTCCCAGCGGACTTCCTTGACGATGGCGTCGATGTCGGCGACCACCTTGCCGACGATCACCGGGTCCCCTTCGGGCTCGTATTCTTCGAAGATCTGAGTAAGCGCGCCGACGTGCGGGTCCGGCAGCAGATCCAGCCCCGTGGTGCCCTGATCGTCCTCGGCCTTCTCGGCCGCGGCCAGGTCGCGGGCCAGATACAGGCCCTAGGGTTGTTGCCTAGCCGGCAGCGCCGAATGGGTGGGGAACTGCGGGAGCACGAGATGCAAGCGATGCGACAACGCACGGCGCCGATGATCTACTAAGCGTGTGAGTGGGTCGGGGAGTTATGGAAGGGGCCGCCCATGCGGCAGCAGGGGCGGGCATCAGGAGATTATGCGGGGTACGTCCAGACCCATCCACCGAAGCCTGAGGGGTCAACGGCGATTTCACCGGTTGGAGTGGTCGCGTCAAGAATGACGACGCCGGTAACCTTCTCTCCCTTGCCGATGTAGTCAGGCAATAGCTGCGTCCGGTCGGCTAGGCAGTTGTGATGAAGGCCTGTATCAACGGTGTTCATCCGCGTTCCGTTGTCTGCGTATCCCTTCCAGTAATAGGGGCCGAAGCTGATCAACCCAGGCTGGCCATTGACACTCAGAGGTCCTTCGAAGTCGGCTGTCGTTTCGATTTCCATAGTGACTGCCAACGGGATTCCAGTGGGCTGGGCATAGAGCGTGTCACAGGTGATTGGCTGTATGGATGTGACCTTGAAAGTCATGGTCACATTGCTTTCGTCGTCCTGCCACATGGTCCCGACCTGACCGATCGCCGAGGGAATTTGGCCGCGCTCATTCGTTTTTGGGCCCGTAGGCGTAGGCGTAGGCGTAGGTGTCGGCGTTGCGCTGGCCTGGGCCGGTTCGACGGATACCGTGGGTGCGGGCTTTGCCGGTTCAATTGTTCCCCCAAGCAGATGCAGTTTGATACGGCAACTATCCAATGGCCTGCGGGAGACTGGATTTGCCTCCAGCGTAACTGCCAGACTGCCCGGGATAGCGCCGGGGCAGTCGTTCTGGGGACGGATGTTGGACCGGGGACCGGAGACAGCGTCCGCATTATCATGATCCCGGCAAGGACCTCCTGCCCTGTGAATGGTGCCGCCGTTCCGTTGGTCCGAGGCCGAGCGAGCCATCCTGTCCTGTGATGTCCAGATAAACCCCCCTGGTAGCCAGGGCTTCCAAGAAGGCTCGGGTATCGGGGACCACCCGTTCCTTTCTGATGTAGTGCTTCCGCGTGACACTCTCCGGCAAAGCGTGCCCGAGCTGCAAAGAGGCGGTCCTCTCGTCCGCTACTTCCTCAATGAAGGTTGCCACGGTGCGCCGAAATGTGTGGGGCGTAACGTCCATCAGTGCTGTATCAAGATCCAGATCGAACTCAATGGTCAGCTCTTCCCGGACCTGTCGCCAGCGCCGCCGCCAGTTGTGGGGGGACACAAAACGACCGGATCGTGCTGGAAAGACCGCGTTGGCGTCATTGCGGATACCCGCATCCTGCAGGGCCTGGCGCCGTTTGAGGACTTCGACGGCGAACGGCGCAATTGGCAGGATCCGCCAGCTTGCCTCCGTTTTCGTGTTCTCCTGCCGGATCAGGCCCTTCCCCTTGACCTGCACAAGCGTCGCTGCGACCGTAATTGTCGGAAAATCTGGATCCAGGTCTACCTGGTCCCAGGTCAGCGCCAGCAGCTCGCCGATGCGTGCACCGCTGCCGAAAAACAGGTCGAGGGCATCTGCAATGTCGGCCGTCGGTTTTGGGCCGGGGCGGTTATAGGGGCGCTCGGTATGCTCTCGAACAGCCTGTCGAAGGATCGGGACCTCTTGGGGTTCTACAATTTGCACCTCCTTCTTCGGCGCGCTGGGAAGCCTTACACCGGCTGCGGGATTCGCCGGGATGAGCCGGCGGTGCGCCGCCCAGTCCAGAACCTGTTTCAGTACATTTCGAGTGTTCTCTGCATTGGAGTATCCGGTGCCGTTCTTGATCAGGCTCCGCAGGTAGACGGCGCACTTGATGGTGTCGATTTCATTCAGACGTAGCGCGCCCAGGGCAGGAATGACATTGCTGTGCACCAGCCGCTCGTACTCAGCCAGAGTTCCCATGCTCAGCTCACCGTCCTTGGCCTTCTCAGCCAGCCATTTTTCGGCAATGGCAGCAACCGTGCTGTCCGCGGACAGGGATGCTGCATGGCTGTCCCGACGTCGGAGAAGTTCATCCAGCAACGCCCTCTCGGCCTTGCGCTTGGTTGTACCGGAACGCCTCACCAGCTGCCGCTTGCCGTCATGGCCGCGATAGTAGGCGCTCACCTCATAAACGAAGTAGGTGCCGTTATTGCCGGTGCTGCGACTGATCTGCTTGGGTTCGGAGAATTCTCCCCACGTCCCAGGGGCGAGGCGAATCTGTGGCATGTCAGGCCGCCTTCCGGCTGGCTGCGATCCATGCCCGGACTTCTTCACGGGAATAGCGCACTGCTCCATCCCCGAATCTGTAGTAGGCAGGTCCCAGTCCCGCCGACGCCCAGTTCCGGAGCGTCCCAGGGGCTACCTCAAGCCAGTGGGCAACTTCGCGGCGTGTGAGCAGGGCGTCCGGCACTTCCGGATTCTCGTGGCGTTTCTTCAGCGGTTCATCTCTCATGCCAATTCCTATGCAGCCCAAGGGCCGACGGCTGCTCAATTCCGCATGCGAGTACTTTGCGATTACTTTCCTTGTGACACGCCGTGATTCCCCCAAAGGGAACTTTGACCTGGAACGTGACGTATGCCCTAGTGAGAGCTGGGTTGGAGAGGCTGCTATGATTGTTCGTGATTCGGGGCCCGCAATGAGAAGGTCAGGGGTTCGAATCCCCTTAGCTCCACCAGTTATGGCGCCCCGGCCCTCGGACCGGGGCGTTTTGCGTGCAGCTGGCGTCCGCGGCCGAAGAACCCGCGCGCATCGACAGCTGTCAATCAGAATCCCGCGAAATAATTGAGCCAATGCCTGAACTGAAGTCTCCCTCCGCTCCTGCCTCCGCCGGACAAACCGGATCCGAACGAGCCCGCCCCCAGCAGTCCCGCCCCCAGGTGCGTCCCAAAGTGGAAGGTGCCGAGCCCGTCGTCACCAGTGACGGCCGTCCCCTGCTGCAGTTCAAGTCCCCGCGGGTGCAGCAGCCGGCCACCCACCTGGCGGACCTGACGCTGGCGGAGCGGCAGGACAAGCTCAAGGAGCTGGGCCATCCCGGGTTCCGGGCCAAGCAGCTGTCCACGCACTATTTTTCCCACTACACCACGGACCCCGCAGCGATGAGCGACCTGCCGAAGGCCGGACGCGAGGAGCTGGTGCAGGCCATGTTCCCGCCGCTGCTGACCGAGGTGAAGCGGCTGAAGACGGACAACGGGGACACAATCAAGTTCCTGTGGCGCTTATTCGACGGCGCGCTGGTCGAGTCCGTGCTGATGCGCTATCCGGGCCGGGTGACGCTCTGCGTCTCCTCGCAGGCCGGCTGCGGCATGAACTGCCCGTTCTGCGCCACCGGCCAGGCCGGGCTGACCCGCAACATGTCCACCGCCGAGATCGTGGATCAGGTGGTGGCAGCCAACCGTGCCATCGCGGACGGTGAGCTGGGAGGCACCCGCAAGGACGGCGGCCACGACGCCGAGCGTGTGACCAACATCGTCTTCATGGGCATGGGTGAGCCGCTGGCCAACTACAAGCGGGTCATGGCCGCGGTGCGCCGGATGGTTGGCGACGCGCCCGAGGGCCTCGGAATGTCCGCCCGGAATATCACCGTTTCCACGGTGGGCCTGGTGCCGGCGATCAACAAGCTGGCTGCCGAGGACATCCCGGTGACCTTCGCGCTGTCCCTGCACGCGCCGGACGACGAGCTCCGCGACGAACTGATCCCCGTCAACACCCGCTGGAAGGTGGACGAGGCCATCGATGCCGCGTACAACTACTTCCGCACCACGGGCCGCCGGGTCAGCATCGAGTACGCACTGATCAAGGACATGAACGACCATGCCTGGCGCGCCGACCTGCTGGCCAAGAAGCTGAACAAGCGCGGCCGCGGCTGGGTGCATGTCAACCCGATCCCGCTCAACCCGACCCCCGGCTCCATCTGGACATCCTCGGACAAGGATGTCGCGGCCGAGTTCATCCGCCGGCTGCAGGAAGCGGGCATCCCCACCACGCTGCGGGATACCCGGGGCAAGGAAATCGACGGCGCCTGCGGCCAGCTGGCAGCGACTGAATAGTCCGGCGGGATAGTCTGACCGGATAGGCTGCTACTTCCTGGCCTGGCTCTGCCGCAGCCCGATGGTCCGTACATACATGCCGGCCGGGTAGCGCACCCACCAGTCGCCGGTTTCCCGCCGTTCCTTCCACGTCGTATACCGGTAGCGGTAGAAGCGCGCACGCACCCACCGCGGCCGCTCGCCGTCGAACGGGTCCACCCGCAGCATCCGCAGGGTCGGCCGGTCCGCCTCCAGCAGCTTGACCAGCAGCGGAATGAACCAATGCTCCCCCGGGGATCCCAGGGCCAGGAACCACATGAGCCAGTCCAGCCGCAGGTGGTACGGAGCGAACTGGCGCGGCCTCCGGTGTGGGTCGCCTGGCTTGCCGCGGAAGTGGTACTCGCGCCAGTCTGCGTCGTCACCGGGGTCCTCGTCCAGGGTTCCCTCGATCACCACCTCGTAGCGCTGGCGGGTGATGCTGCCAAAGGCGCCGTATGCGTTGGCCAGGTGCCACCGGTTGAAACTGGTGTTCATCAGCTGGTAGTCGGAGAACAGGTTGCGCAGCGCCGGGTAGCTCAGCCAGAGCATCCAGACCGTGACGGCAAGCACGATGACGATGAACCAGACCGGTGCCGGCGCCTGCACCTGGGGTACATCCGGGATCGCCGGGATGATCGCGTGCGCGGCCTGGTCGCTGACGGCGGAGAAAGCCAGGATGACGGCCATGGCGTTGAGCCAGGCGAAGTTGCCGGAGATGACCAGCCAGAGCTGGGTCACGATGATCACGGCCGCAGCCATGCTGGCCAGAGGCTGCGGGGCGAACAGCAGGAACGGGACAATCAGCTGCGTGAAATGGTTGCCCAGGACCTCGAGCTTGTGCAGCGGCTTGGGCAAGTGGTGGAAATACCAGCTGAGCGGTCCGGGCATGGGCTGGGTTTCATGGTGGTAGTACAAGGCCGTCAGGTCCCGCCAGCAGGAGTCGCCGCGCATCTTGATCATGCCGGCGCCGAACTCCAGCCGGAACACCAGCCACCAGAAGAGGACGATGATGGGCAGCGGGGGAGCGGTCTGGTTCGAACCCAGGAACGCGGCCAGGAACCCGGCCTCCAGCAGCAGGCTTTCCCAGCCGAAGCCGTAGAACACCTGGCCTACGTTCACGATCGACATGTAGAGCCACCAGATCAGCAGGAACGCCAGCATCGGCAGCCATGGCGGCCCCAGCTGCGGCAGGCCGAGCAGCAGCGTGGCGGCCACCGCCGCGCCGGTCCAGGCGATGGCCAGCAGCAGCTTGTCCGAATACGGCGTGCGGCGCCAGCGGAAGAGCGTCGGGCGGTCCCGGCCGGACGTCCGTTCAAGGTAGTCGGGCACCGGAAGGAGTCCGTGTTCCCCGAGCAGCACGCGGAACTGTGCGACGGCGGAGACAAAGCCGACCAGGTAGATGGCGGCAATGCCCCGCTGCAGGACCTGTCGGGCGAATTCATACCCTTCGGCATCGAACCAATCCATCGCACTTCCAACGTTAGAACGCGGCTTAGGGGTGTCAAGGGCGGCGGCGCGGCGGCAGTCCGGTGCGTTGTGGAAGTACCACGGCGGTACCTCAGGGTTTGGGATAATGTTCCGGTCCGTAGTCCCCACTGCAAGGAATCCTCGTTGCCTGCTCCCGCACCTGCCGGTCGGTTCGCTCCCAGCCCCTCCGGCGAGCTGCACCTGGGGAACTTCCGTACGGCGATGCTGGCGTGGCTGTTCGCCCGGAGCACCGGCCGGCGCTTTTTGATCCGGTTGGAGGACCTGGACCGGGAACGGCCGGGGGCCGCGGAGCGGCAGCTGGCGGACCTGGCGCGCCTGGGGCTGGACTGGGACGGCGAGGTGGTCCGCCAGACGCACCGGCTGGACCTGTACCGCGAGGCCATCGACCGGCTGCACAGCCAGGGCATGGTCTACGAGTGCTACTGCACCCGCCGCGAGATCCTGGATGCCCCGCGTGCGCCACATGCGCCCCAGGGCGCCTATCCGGGAACGTGCCGGAACCTGGACAGCCGGCAGCGCGCGGAGCGGGGGGCCGTCCGCCCGGCGGCCCTGCGGCTGCGCGCCGAGCTCGCCGAACTCACCATCCATGACCTGCTGCACGGCGCATTCACCGGCGTCGTCGACGATATGGTGCTGCAGCGCAACGACGGCGTGCCCGCCTACAACCTTGCCGTCGTCGTTGATGATGCGGCGCAGGGGATCGACCAGGTGGTGCGGGGCGACGACCTGCTCAGTTCCACGCCCCGGCAGGTCTACCTGGGCTCGCTGCTGGGCCTGCCGTCGCCGGAATACGCGCATGTGCCGCTGATCGTCAACCGGGCCGGACACCGGCTGGCCAAGCGCCACGGCGCGGTGACCCTGGACCATCTGGAACCGGACACCGCGCGCGATCTGCTGCTCGAATCCGCCGGCCTGCCGCCCGGACCGCTCGAGGAAGCGCTGGCAGCCTTCGACCCGGCCAAGCTGCCGCGCGAGGCCTGGGTCTTTGCCGCGGAGCACCACCGCCGGCACCATTCGTGAGGCTCCACGCAGGTGAACCATCATTGCTAGGGTTGCCTCTATGAGCCCAACCGCTGTGTATGTCGCCTGCGCCAAGGCGAAGAGGATCGACGTCTTCCACCTGGACCTGGTCTCCGGGGCGCTGGTTCCGGCCGGTAGCCACCAAGCGGACCACCAGGTCTCCTGCCTGGCGCTGCATCCGGACGGGCGGACCTTGTATGCGGCGCTGAACTCGCAGCCGGCCTCCGTGGCGTCCTTTGCCCTGGGCGCAGGCACAGGTGAACCGGCCCCGGTCGGAGCGGGTGAACTCGCCGCGAACATGGCCTACCTGAGTGTTGACCCGTCGGGCCGGCAGTTGCTGGCCGCGTCCTACCATGACCATCTGGTCACCGTCAGCGGCATCGGCGACGGCGGTGTCGCGGGCGGTGCGCCGACGGCGCAGGAGACACCGGGCCGGCACGCGCACGCCGTCCTTCCGAGCCCGGACGGTGGCTTCGTCTATGCGACGGCCCTTGGCGATGACTGCGTGGTCTGGTGGCCGCTGGATGCAGCCAACGGTACTTTGGGGGGAAGCGGCCGGATCCAGTCCCGACCGGGCAGCGGCCCGCGGCACCTGCGCTTCTCGCCTGCCGGTGATCGGCTCTACGTGCTGCATGAAATGTCCGGCGAGGTCACTGTCTACGGACGTGACAGTGGCACCGGTGCCCTGACCGAGCAGCAGACCGTCTCCTCCATTCCGCCTGAGCTGGACCTGGTGCCGGGCAAGGTCCGCAACGGCACCGGACCTGAGCCTGGGCCGAATGCCATCTGGTGCGCCGAGCTGCGGTTCACCCCCGACGGACGCTTCCTCTACACGACGGAGCGCTCCAGCAGTACGATTTCCATCTTTGCAGTGGACCAGGCGGACGGTTCGCTGACCTTGGGCGGCGGGGTCGGAACGGAGAAGCAGCCCCGCGGCATGAACATCGACCCGACCGGACAGTACCTGCTGGCCGCCGGCGAGGAGTCCGATCGGATCGCGGTGTACCGGATCGGCCACGAGGACGGGGCCCTGCAGCAGCTGGGCAGCTATCCCTGTTCAGCCGGACCGCGCTGGTTCGAGTTCGTCGCGCTGGCCTAACGCACGTGGATTCCGGCTTCTCCCGCTGACACCTCAGTGCCGCAGCCGCGGCGTGGAATCGAGCAGTTGCCGGCTATAGGGATGCCGCGGCGCGGTGAAGAGCTCCTCTGCAGTGGCCTCCTCCACGATCCGTCCGCGCTGCATGACAGCGACTCTGTCGCTCATATGGCGGACGACCCCCAGGTCGTGCGAGATGAACAGATAGCTCAGCGACAGCCGGTCCTGGAGTTCGTCGAGCAGGTCCAGGATCTGGGCCTGCACCGAGACGTCCAGGGCGGACGCGGGTTCGTCGCACACGACGATCCGTGGCCGCGGCGCGAGCGCGCGGGCGATCGCGACGCGCTGGCGCTGGCCGCCGGACAGGGTCCGGGGTCCGCGGTCGGCCAAGGCGGGGGAGAGCCCGACGAGTTCGAGCAGTTCGTCGACTTGCCCGCGCCACTGCCCCGCCCGGATGGTGCGCCCGCCGCTGAGGGCATCGGCGAGCGTCTGCCCCACTGTCAGCCGCGGGTCGAAGGAACTGAGCGGATCCTGGTACACCGCGCCGATCTGAGAGCGGCGGGCCCTGCGCTGCTGCTCCGGAACGCTGCTCCATGGTTCACCGAAAAGCCGCACCTCGCCGTTGTCCGGGGCCTCCAGGCCCAGCACCAGGCGGGCCGTCGTGGTCTTGCCGGACCCGGATTCGCCCACGATCCCCAGAGTCTCGCCGGCGCCGAGCGTGAAGGACACTCCGCCAAGCGCCCGCAGGAACAGCCCGTCCCGGCCCGGCGTGCGGTAGGTCCTGCTCAGGTCCGTGGCTTCCAGAACGACGGCGGAACCACCGGTTGTGCCGGAATCCCCAGCACCTGCCGCGCCGGCTTCGTCCAGCCAGCGTTCGGACAGGCTGAGGGTTCCGGGGGAGAGCCGCGAGCGGCGGGGATGCTCCGCCGGCACGGCCTGCAGCAGCCGCTGCGTGTACGGGTGCCGGGCAGCGCCGAGGACGGTGCGGGTGGGCCCGGCCTCCACGATCCGCCCCTGCGTCATGACGGCGACCTCATCCGCGACCTGGTCGACGACGGCCAGGTCGTGGCTGATCAGCAGCACGGCGGTGCCGCGGCGCTGCAAGGTCTGCAGCAGCTGAAGGATCTGGGCCTGGATGGTGGCATCGAGGGCCGTCGTGGGTTCATCGGCGATCAGCAGCGCGGGCTCCAGCGCCAGCGCGGAGGCGATCAGCGCCCGCTGGCGGAGCCCGCCGGAGAGCTCGCCGGCCCGCTGGCCGGCGCGCAGCTGCGGGTTGTCCATTCCCACGTCGTGCAGCAGTTCCAGCACGCGGGAACGCCGCTCGGCCGGACCAAGCCGGGTGTGCAGGCGCAGGGCGTCGTCGATTTCCCGGCCGATGGTGCGCAGCGGATCCAGCGACACCAGCGCGTCCTGCAGCACGAAACCCACCTGTCGGCCGCGGACGGCCCGCCACTGCCGGGCGGACAGCCCCTGCAGGGAGCGGCCATTGAGCTCAAGCCGGTCGGCGTCGACGGACGCGTTGGCGCCCGCGAGCCCGGCGACGGCGCGGGCGGTGACGCTCTTGCCGGAGCCGGATTCGCCCACCAGCGCCAGGCAGCGGCCGGCCGCCAGCGACAGCGAGACTCCGGACACTACCGGGTCCGCCCGCCCGAAGCGGACGGAAAGGTTCTCCAGCTGCAGCACCGGGGTGCCGGCGTCGTCATCCCTGGGCAGCGTTCCGCCGCTCACCGTTCCGCCGCTCACCGTTCCGCCGCTCACCGTTCCGCCAGCCGGCGCTGCAGCGCCCGCCCCAGCAGGGTGGTGGACGCGGCGGTCAGGACGATGAAGAGGCCGGGGAAGAATGTCATCCACCATGCGGTGGCCAGGTAGGTCCGGCCGGCGGACAGCATGGAGCCCCATTCGGCGGCCGGCGGCGGCGCGCCCAGGCCCAGGAAGCTGAGCGACGACGCCCAGACCACGGCCTGCCCCAGGCCGAGCGTGCCGAGGATGAAGATCGGGGACAGTGCGTTGGGCAGGATGTGCCGCAGCAGCAGCCGCCAGCGCGGCCTGCCCAGCACGACGGCGGCCTCCACCATCGCGGAGCTGCGCACCTGCAGGATTTGGCCGCGGATGATGCGCGCGTAGCCGGGGGCGGTGGACAGGCCCACGGCGACCACGGAGGTCACCACGCCGGGACCGGCCAGGGCGATGAACACCAGCGCCAGCAGCAGGCCGGGCAGCGCGAACATCACCTCCAGGAGCCGGCCGACGCCGAAGTCCAGTCTCCGGCCAGCGAGCCCTGCGACCGTGCCCAGGATGACGGCCAGGCCCAGCCCGATCGCGGTGGCGGCAGCTCCGATCAGCAGCGAGGTGCGGGCGCCGTGGACCACGCGCGCATAGATGTCCCGTCCGGACTCGTCGGTGCCAAACCAGTGCTCGGTTGATGGCGGCTCGAAGGCGTCCCGCGGGTTGATCGCCAGCGGATCCGTGGCGGTCAGCAGGCCGGGGAAAGCCGCGGCCAGGGCCAGGAAAACAACGACGGCGGCAGCCGCCGCTGTCACGAAGCCCACCGCCGGCGGGCGGCGCCGGGAGGCGGATACGGGCAGGATTTCGGTCATGCCGCACGCAGCCTCGGATCGGCGATGCGCTCGGCCAGGTCGCTGAGCGCCATGATGACGACGTAAGCCAGCGCGGAGACCAGTGCCACGCCGGTCACCAGCGGGATGTCGCGCAGCGTGACGGCGTTGAGCAACGTCCGGCCCAGGCCCGGCCGGGCGAAGATGGATTCCACCACCACCGCGCCGCTGACCAGGGAGCCGAAGGCCCAGCCGGACAGCGCGATCCCGGGCAGTGCGGCGTGGCGCAGCGCATGGCGGAAGAGTACGCCGTTCTCCGTTTCGCCGCGGGCCCGGGCGGACAGTGCGAACGGGGACGTCATGGCGTTGAGCATGGATTCCCGCATGACCTGCCCCAGGAAGCCCGCCAGCGGCAGCGCGAGCGTGGCCACCGGCAGCACCAGGCCGGCGGCGGTGCCGGTGCTGACCGGGGGCAGCCAGCCCAGGCTGTTGCTGAAGACCAGGATGAGCAGGCTGGCCAGCCAGAAGTGCGGCACGGCGGCGCCGGCGATTTCCAGGCCGGAGGCCACCAGTGCTGCGGCGCGTCCGCTGAGCGTCGACCAGCCGGCCAGGCCCAGGGCCAGCAGCCAGGCCAGCGCCAGGGCCAGAACGGAGAGCAGCAGGGTACCGGGGAGCTGGTCCGCGATCAGTTCGGAGACAGGCAGCCGCAGCGAATAGGACTGGCCCAGGTCCAGCTGCGCCAGGCGGGCCAGCTGCAGGAAATACTGCACCGCCAGCGGCTGGTCGAGGCCATACTCCGCGCGGACCTGGGCAACAGCTTCCGCGGAGGCCTGCGAGCCGGGTCCGCCGAGGATGGCTTCGGCGGGGTCTCCGGGGATGAGCCGGATGGCGAAGAAAATGAGCGTGGCCACGGCCCAGAGCACGAAGAGCGCACCCAGGGCCTTGGCCGCGAGCCAGCGGGAAGCCGGCCGCAAACGGACTTTTAGCTGCTCAGCCACGCGTCGTGGAACGTCGGGGTGGACACGTGCGGCATGGCCCGCAGGCCCTGCACCTCGGCCCGGTGCAGATAGTGGTTCTGCTGGTCGTACAGCGGCAGGATGTAGAAGCCCTCAAGGATCATCTTCTGTGCCTGCTCGTAGAGCTCCGCGCGCCGGGCCTCGTCGGTAACCCGGCCGGCTTCCTCCAGGATCGCGTCCAGTTGCGGATCCTTCAGCTTGGACAGATTGGCGAAGTACCCGCTGGGCGCCGGAATCGTTCCGGCGGAGTGGTAGAGGATGCGCAGCACGTCCGGTCCCACCTTGGAGTAGGGGGCGCTGACCAGGTCGTATTCGCTCTTGCCGAGTGCGCTGTACCAGCTGGACAGGTCCAGCGGGTGCAGCCTGACCTCGAAGCCGGCTTCCTTGGCCGTGGCCTGGATCTGCTCGAAGAGCGACTGCTCGGCGGGGATCGACTGGTTGGTGCTGACGGGGAAGTCAAGGGTCAGCCGCTGGCCGTCCTTCACCCGGTAGCCCTCGGCGTCGGTCTCCGTCCAGCCGGCCTCATCCAGCAGCCGCTTGGCCGCTTCCGGGTCATAAGTGAAAAGCTCCGGGTCGGAATAGCCCAGGGCCTCGATGCTGGACAGCGGCGAGTGGGACCGCGGTGCGGTACCGAAGAACAGGCCGTCGATGGCCGAATCCACATCGGCGGAACGGATGAAGGCCTCGCGGACCAGCGGATCGTCGAACGGCGCCTGGCCGGAGTTCAGCTCGATCCGGTTGGAGGCACCCGGGCGGGGAGCGTTCAGCTCCACCAGCGAGCCGTTCTGCTCGGCCGCCGCGAGGGTATCCGGCTGGGCGTTGTCGATCACGTCGACCTCCCCGGCCTGCAGCGCGGCATACCTGGAAGCGGATTCGGGGATGAAGCGCCACGTGATGGAGTCCAGGTAGGCCGGTCCCTGGTGTGCGGCGTCGGCGGGCGGGGAGTTGTAGTCCTCGTTCCGGGTGAAGGTGATCGCATCCTGCTTTACCCAGGACTCGACCTTGAACGGGCCGGTCCCCACCGGCGCGGCACAGTTCTCCGCGGCGGGCCGCTGCAGCGCGGCGGGGGACTGGATGGCCAGCCACGGCTGGGTGAGGGATTCCAGCAGGGCGCTGTCGGGCTGGTTCAGGTTGAACAGGATCGTGTGGTCGTCCACGATTTCGGTGCCGGTCACCTTGGCCAGGGCCAGGAAGCCGGTGGAGGACGCGGTGGCCGGGTCCTGCAGGTGCTCGATGTTGGCCTGCACCGCCTCCGCGTTCAGCGGGGTGCCGTCGGTAAAGCTGACATCCTCACGCAGCGTGAAAGTCCAGTTCAGCCCGTCCTCGCTCTCCTCCCACCCGGTGGCCAGCCAGGGAATGATCCGGCCTTCCGCGTCCCGGGAAACCAGCTGCTCCAGGAACTGGGTGGCCGCGAGCGCCTGCGGGTAATTGCCGCCCACGTGCGGATCCAGGCAGGTCGGTTCCGCGTCGCCGGAGGCGTACACCAAGTGGCCGCCCGAGACCGGCTCGGTAGCTTCGGGCTCCTGGCCGGGACTGCAGGCCGTGGCCAAAAGTACGACGGCGGCCGCTGCCGCCGTGGAAATGGTTACGCGGGAGGAGGGCCGGGCGTGCGGCATTGGGGGTACCACCTGTGTGCGGTCGGGAAACAAGCTCCCATAGACTCTATACCGCGCGGACTCCAATACCCGCACCGGGTTGTGTGCCGGGACGGTGCCCGGATTATCCCGGCGGCTAGCCCTCCCGGCGCCAGATGCTGTATTCGTCCAGGTGAAGCAGCTTCCGGGACCCCAGCAGGTCTTCGCTGATCCAGACGACTCCCAGGCCTGGAGCGGTGTCGATCACCATTCCGCGGTAATGTACAACGTCGTGCTGCCGGGCTTCGATTTCGTCGCCGCGGTTCAGCTGGGTGAGATCCTGGACCAGGGTGTGCGCATTCAATGCCATGAGGCCGCTCCGTAGGTAAGGCGTATCGGTTGCTGCCTCCGATCATTCGGAATCCACCTTGAGGTTTTCCTGAGCCGGCACTGCCCTAGCCGGTGTCCGCCCCGCCTGCGCCGTCGTCGTTCCGGTGGTCCAGTTCGTTGGCGGCGGCGCGCGCCGCCTCGGCCTCCGCCGCCCTGCCGAGGGTGTCCAGTGCGGCTGCCAGCTCCAGGTTCACGGCAATGCCCAGCGCCTGCTGGTCCCCGGTGTGGTCCAGGGCGTTGCGGAAGATGGGCACGGCATCCCGGGCGCGGTCCAGGCCGGTGAGCACACGGGCGGCGAACAGTTCGGCGTTTCCCGCGGCGGGGACGTCACCGGCTGCGGCGTACAGATCCGCCGCGTTCAGGGCCGCAGTCACCGCCTGCTCCCCATGACCCAGGACCCACAGGCCGCGCGCCCGGCTGTCAGTGAAGTCCGCCGCGAACCAGGCGGCGCCGTAACTGCGGGCCAGGTCGATGGCCTCGTCCAGCCGGTCGAGGCCTTCGGGGTCGCCCGCCTCGCAGAGGGCATAGCCGAGGGTATGCAGGGATTCGGGCAGCGCCGCGGGATTGTCCTGAGCTTTTCGGGCGGTATCGACGGCGGCCCGGAAGGCGGCAATGGCTTCCTGCTGCCGGCCGTCCTCGGCCAGCAGGGTGCCGATGGCCAGCAGCATCCGGGCGGATTCGGAATGCGCCCCGGCGCTGCGGAAGAGGCGGTTAGCTTCCTGCCAGGCATGCAGGGCGGCGGCATGGTCCTCACTGTGGCGGTGGGCACGGCCCAGACTGGCCAAGGTATCGGCCAGCTCGAGCCCGTTCGTGCCCGAGCGGCGCTGCAGCAGCAGTACTTCGGCCAGCACTTGGGCCGCAGCGCCGTACTCTTCAGCCTCGAGCAGGGCTTTGCCCAGATTGAGCTTCAGCGGCGCCAGCACCGGGTGTTCGCCGCGCTCGGCCTGGTCGACGGCGATCCGCAGGGCCGCGGCGGCATCCGCATGGCGGCCGGCCCCGACCAGCAGCTGTGCCATCAGGGTGCCGGCGGCGATGGCACCGGTCCGGATGCCGGTGGCCAGGTAGAGTTCCAGCGCGTCCAGGGCATCGGCACCGGCCGCTTCGGACCGTGAGGGGGTGCCGAGGCCGAGCTTGGCCCGCTGCAGCAGGACGGAGGCCCGCAGCGCCCGGTTGAGGTCCATGGCCAGCAGCTGGCCGCTGATGTCCAGCGCCTCCTCTTCGCGGTCCAGCTCCACCAGGCAGTGGGCCAGGTACATCAGGGAACCGGCGACGCCGTCGGCATGGTTGGACGCCCGGTACAGCTGCACCGCGCGCTGCAGCAGGGGGAGCGCCTCCGCGCTGCGGCCTGCTTCCTCATGGACGACGGCGATCGCGGAACACACATCCGCGGTGATGGCGTTGCGGTGTTCCGTTCCGTCCCGGTGCCCCATGGCGTCCAGCCGCTCCAGCTCGGCGGTCAGCCGCGGCAGTTCGGCCTCGGTAGCTTCGCGGAAGAGCAGCAGGCCCAGGCGGGATTCGACGTCGGCCTGCAGATCCATGCCGGCCGCGCGCAGCAATTCCAGCCGGCGGCGCAGGCTGTCCAGCGCGGCGTCTTCCGCGCCGGCGTTGGCCTGGACGGCAATCAGGATGCCGAGCAGGCGGACCTGCATCCCGACGTCGTTCCCGGCGGCGGCAATGCCGAGTTCGGCATTCCGGATGGCGCCCCGGGGGTCTTCGGCGAAGGAACGCTCGTAGGCGCGGTCCAGGAACCAGCGGGCGGACCTTATTTCGTTGCGCCCGCTGCTGCCGGTGCCGCCGATGTCCGTGGCGCCGTCGGAATCCGCCGTGGTGCTCCCGCTGGCGGCCAGCAGCCGCCGGAGCCGTTCGCCGGCCTCGCGCATGCTCACCGCGCCGCTTCCCGGCACGCAGGGAACACCGGTTCCGACCGGTGGGCCAGCAGCGACAGCCGACTGACGATGCGCGCCACATCGATGGGATGGGCAATTCCCGGATGGGCAATGTCCAGGGGGGCCGAGCTGACCAGGTCCAGGCGGCGGTCCTCGTCATAAAGCACATCCAC
Source organism: Arthrobacter sp. B0427-1-12 (assembly GCF_059092905.1). Classification (NCBI taxonomy): domain Bacteria; kingdom Bacillati; phylum Actinomycetota; class Actinomycetes; order Micrococcales; family Micrococcaceae; genus Arthrobacter; species Arthrobacter sp. B0427-1-12. Next base: position 90,993 of record NZ_JBNHIC010000002.1, read on the forward strand.
AAGGTTGCTGAAGCGCTGCCAGCCGTCTGCGCCGGCTTCGTCCAGCGGCGGAACATCGCTGATAATCCAGTGGTCGAAGGCCTCGGCCAAGGCCAGGTAGTCCTGCGTTGCCGAGGGCTGTTCGCAGAGATCCGCGAAATTGAACCACAGCTGCCGGCCCTGCGCCCGGAGCGCGGTGAGCGCGTGCGTTGTCGGCTGCAGCCGGGTTCGTTCGGCCGGTTCCGGAGCCAGGAGTCCGACGGCGGCCAGCTGGGCAGCGGTGCCGGGCACCAGGAAGCTGCCGGCGGCAAATCCCCGTGCGCCGTCCACATGCTCCGGCCGACCCGGCACGGTCCGGTAGTCGACCGGGCCGGCCACGGGGACCAGCTGCATCTCCTGCTCGATCAAACTGATGGTAGGCAGGAAAATATCGTGGTACAGCGGGTTGGGCAGCAGCTGGTGCGGTGCGTAGTTCGACGTGCAGACCAGCGTTATTCCGCGGGCGAAGACCTCTTTGAGGAGCCTGCTGGCAAACATCGCGTCACCCACGTCCTGGACGTGGAATTCGTCGAAGCACAGCAGCCGGGAGTTACCGAGCAGGTCCGTCAGCGCCTGGTCGAAGGCGCTGGACATGCTGCTGTTGCCGGTATCGGCCGCGTGGGTGCGGGCATGGAGCTCGCGGAAGAAATCGTGGAAGTGCAGGCGGCGCTTGCGGTCGATCGGAACGGCCTGGTGGAAGACATTCATCAGCCAGCTCTTGCCCCGCCCCGGGGGACCCCAGAGATACAGGTGGGCAGCCGGGTGGCCTGCGGAGACGCCCGCGGCGACACCCGTCGAGATGGCGGCCCCCAGTGCGGCCAGCCGGTCGAGCGCCTCCAGCTGCTGCTGGTCCGGCTCGATGCCCTCCGCCGAGGCAGCGGCGAGCATACCGTCCCGCAGCGACGCCGCAGCGGCGGCGCGTCCGATGCGGAACCGGAGCCGTGACCGTGGTGAGCTGCCCATTTGACAGTTCTACCGGCGTCGTACGTACCAAGGCAAACAGGGCGGGGCAGGCACGCCGCGGCTCACAGCCACCGTTTCCATTTGAAGATGGCATACAGGCCGCCGGTCATGGCCAGCATGAGTGCGATCGCCATCGGATAGCCGAAGGTCCAGTGAAGTTCCGGCATGTGGTCGAAGTTCATTCCGTAGATGGCCCCGACGACCGTGGGGGCGAAGAGGATGGCCGCCCAGGAGGAGATCCGCTTCATCTGTTCGTTCTGGGCCACGCTGGTTTCGTTGAGCCGCGCCGCCGTCAGCGTGCTGTCCACGGTCAGGGCGTTCTGCAGTGTATTGCGGAAGGTGTCGGCGCGGGCGATGACCCGCTGGACATGGTCATCCACGTCCCGCAGGTAGTGCCGCAGCTCCATCTTCACCTCATGCTTGTCGAAGCCGCGGGAGAGGGACTCGATCATCCCGGAGAGCGGCTCGACCGCACGCTGGAACTCGACCACTTCCCGCAGCAGCTGGTAGATCCGGTGGGAGACGTCCGTGGCGCCGGAGAAGAGCTGGTCCTCGATCTCGTCAATATCGTTTTCCAGTCCCGCCACCACCGGGGCGTAGTCGTCGACCACCTGGTCCATCAGCGCGTACAGGACTGCCTCCGGGCCCAGCCGCAGCAGTTCCGGAGCCGCCTCGAGCCGGTCCCGCACGTGAGCGACGCCGCCGGTTTCCGCATGGCGGATAGTAATGACGAAGTCCGGCCCGGTGAAGACATGCAGTTCGCCGATCTCGACCACTTCGTCCCGGTCGATGTACCGGGCCGGGCGCAGCACCGTGAAGAGGTGGTCGGCGTAGCGTTCCAGCTTGGGCCGCTGGTGCGCGGAAATGGTGTCCTCGATCGCCAGCGCATGCAGGCCGAACTCCTTAGCTACGGAGGCGACCTCCTCGGGCGAGGGACGGTACATCCCGATCCAGGCCATGCCGCCGCGGTCCTGGAGCGTCTTGTAGGTCTGGTCCAGGCTGGCAGGATCGGCCGTGCGGAGGCCGTTGACGTAGATGGCATTGCGGATGATGCTCACCGGACCATTATGTGCATGCCGGGAGGCTGCAGCGTCTGTCTGCTGCCGCGCCTGTGCGCTGTAGCGGGCCGCCGCGGCTGCTTCAGTCAAGCTGGCCGAGCAGGTCCGTGACGACCTCGGCTGCCCCGGTTTCGCGCGCCTGGCGGAAACCGGTGCCGGCCCAGAGATTGACGCCGTCGGCATCGCCGGCGGCTACGGCGGCCTTCCGGATGGTGGAGGTCAGCTGCTGGACAGCGGGATAGCCGTGCGGGGCATCGGCGTGTTCGCGCATGAACCGGTTGGCGAGTCCGCGGGCGGGCCGGCCGCTGAAGGCGCGGGTCACCGCAGTCTCCGTGAACCGGCCGGACGCCAGGGCGGCCTTGTGCAGCGGGCTGGCGCCGCTCTCCTCGGTGCGCAGGAACAGCGTGCCCAGCTGGACTGCGGCCGCTCCCGCTGCGAGGGCGTTCCGGGCTGCTGTCCTGTCCGCGATGCCGCCGGCGGCGATCAGGGGAAGGGCACAGGTCCGGCTGATGATCCGGATGAGCTCCGCGGCGTCGGCGGCGGCTTCGGGGCGGGGGTCCCGCGGGGTGAAGGTGCCGCTGTGCCCGCCGGCGTGGGGGTGCTGGACCACCAAGGCATCCACGCTGGCCTCGGCAGCCTGGGCCGCTTCCGCCCCGTTGGTGACCGTGGCCACTACCACCGTGCCGCGCTTCCGCAGGGCCGCGACGGTGTCCGTGGGCGGAAGGCCGAAGGTGAAGCTGGCGAAGGGAACGGGGTCGGTTAGCAGGAGCTCAAGCTTGTCCTGCCAGGCATCGTCGTCCGGGTGGACGGCGGGAATATCGACCCCATAGCGGCGGGCATCCGCCTGCAGCTGGCCGCGGTACCGCTGCAGCTCCGACTCATCCGGCTGCCCGTGGTTGGGCACGAACAGGTTCACGCCGAACCCGGTGCCGGCGGCGCGGACCGAGCCGATCTGGCCGCGCAGCTGCTCCGGGGTCTTTAGGCCCCCGGCCAGGAATCCCAGCCCGCCGGCCCGGCCCACCGCCAGCACGAGCTCCGGGGTTGTGGGGCCGCCGGCCATTGGCGCGGATATGATGCGGGACGGGAACATGGATCCTCCGTGGTTGTGGTCAAGCTGGTTCAGGCGGGACGGCTTCCGTAGCTTTCGCCTCGATTCTAGAATCTGGACTATGCCAGCGGGCATTCCCAACCGGCAGCAGCGTCCGTACGTGGTAGCCCACGTGGCGGTGTCCGTCGACGGGGCGACAACGGGATTCGTTCCGGACGGGGCACAGTTCTACCGGCTCATCAGCGCCTGGCATGAAGATGCCACCCTCGCCGGCGCGGAGACGATCCTGGCCCAGGAACCGGCACTGACTGTGGCTCCGCGCCCCGGACCTGCGGGGGACGGTCCGCTGCTCGCCGTCGTCGACGGACGGGGCCGGGTGCGCCAGTGGGAGGCGCTGCGCGACGTCGGCCACTGGCGGGATGTCCTGGCGCTGCACTCGGCGGCGACGCCGCCGCGCCCGCCCGGCCGCGCTGTGGCTGAACTGGTAGCCGGCGAAAGCCGCGTGGACCTGGCTGCCGTCCTGGAGTTCCTGGGCCGGTGCCACGGTGTCCACGTGGTCCGCGTGGAAAGCGGCGGTGCCCTGATCGAAGCGTTGCTGGCCGCCGGGTTGCTCGATGAAGTCAGCCTGCTCATCCACCCCTGCCTGGTCGGTGTCCATGGTCTGCGGCTCTGGCGTAGAGCTGTGCCCGCCGCCCTCACGCTTGCCTCCAGCGAGACGCTGGACGGCGGTCTGGTCTGGCTGCGGTATCGCCTGTAGACAGCGGCGGCTCCAAGGCTTCCGCAGTGGGTACGCTGGGCGCATGGAAACGACGCCGGCCGTCCGGGACACAGGTGGGCACGAGCTGGTCGGGCTGGACATTGGCGGCACCAAGACCCACGGCATCAGGTTCCGCAGCGGGCGGCCGGTCACGGAAGCGAAGGCCGGCAGCGCCAACGTCCAGAACGTGACGGTAGCTCAGGCACGCGAGGCGCTCGCCGACCTTTTCGCCGCATTGGGTCCGGAACCGGTGGACCGGGTGATTGCCGGTGCCGGTGGCGTTGATACGCCCGAGGATGCCCGGCGGCTCGCCGCGCTGATCGCGCCGCACGCACCCGGCGCGCGGATCGACGTCGTCCATGACACCCGGCTGATCCTGGCCGCCGGGGGAGCCCGGACCGGCATCGCGGTCATCGCCGGCACGGGCACGGTCGCCTGGGGAATGAACGACGCCGGTGCCCAGGCCCGCGCGGGCGGCTGGGGCTACCTGCTGGGGGACGAGGGCAGCGGCTATTGGATCGGACGCGAGGCCGTCCGCCATGCGCTCCGCCAGTTCAATCAGGGCAACGATCCGGACCGGCTCACGGTGTCCCTGCTGCGGGACTGCGGGCTGGATGAGCCGGGACAACTGATCGGGCTGTTCCACGGTGGAACCGGGCGCGGCTACTGGGCGGCGAAGGCGCAGTTGGTCTATGCAGCTGCCGCGGACGGCCATCGACCGAGCCTGGCGGTCCTCGACGCCGCCGCTATCCACCTGTGCGCGCTGGCCGAGCAGGTGGCGGACCAGCTGGACCTGGAAGGCCCGGTGGTCGTGGGCGGCGGCATGGCCGCCAATCCGCTGCTCCAGGACCGGATGCTGGCGCTGCTGTCCGGTGCGGGGCTAGCGGACATCCGCTTTCTGACCAGGGATCCCGTCCACGGCGTCGTTCAGCTCGCCGCTGACCCGTCCTTCGGCCAGCCAGACGCGCAGTGACCGGTTGAACAGCCCGCTGTCCTCGGCACTCCACTGATGGTGCATGCCCGGGGCCACTGCCACCTTTGCTCCGGGAATGTGCCGGGCCGCCATGGGCAGCGAAGCCTTGACGATTTTTGCGTCCTTGCCGCCGGCCACGTAGAGCACCGGGGTGCTGATGGCTGCCAGGACATCGACCGGGAAACCGGCATAGACCTCCGGGAAGATCCGTTCGCGGTTGTCCTTGGTGACCCCGAGGGCCGTCTCGGTGAACAGCTCCAGGTCCTGGCCGGTCATGCCGTATCCGCGGCCGGCGACATTCCAGAACCACCGGTAGTCCCACGCCTTCAGCTGGATCTGCAGGAGCAGCTTCGTCAGCGGTCCGGCCTTGGCCAGCGGGCCGCCGGCCAGGAAAGCTGAACGGACCTCATGCGGATGCCGCGCCGCCAGGTGCGCGCCGAGCACGGCGCCCAGCGACAGCCCGACAACGTGGGCCCGGCCGCCGTGCGCCTGCCCGCGGATCAGGTCCGCGACCTGGTCCGCGACGGCCGCCATGTTCTCCCACCTTTGCGCCCGCCCGGCACCGTAGCCGGGCAGGTCAAGGGCCAGGCAGTGATAGTCCGCCAGATCCGTGATCTGCGGTTCCCACATCCAGCCAGCCACATTCCCGCCGTGCAGGAAGACGACCGTCTGGGCGGCCTCCGGATGGAATTCCTGGTAATTGATGGGTGAGCCGTTCATCGATGCGGTCCTTCCGGGTTGTTCCCGCGGTTCCAGGAGACGGGTATGGGCTGCTGGCCTTGCTGCTTCGCCAGGACTGCCAGGGAATTGTGGATGAGGCGGTCAAGCTGCGCGGCCAGCGCCGCTTCGTCAACGCCTTCATCCACCTGGGCAAGATCCCGGTCCAGGCCCTGCCAGGCAGCATCGACCAGCCTTTCCCCTTCGGGGGTGAGGCTGACCAGGTTCGCCCGCGGATCCGCCGGACTGGGTTCCACCCGGAGGAGGTCCCGTTCCCGCAGCGCCCCAACCCGCTGGGTGATCGACGCCCGGCTGACATCCAGGGCGGTGGCGATCGACTGCTGGTCCGTTGGCCCCAGAACCTTGACCATGAGCAGCACCAGATAGGGAGCGAAGCGGATCCCGTGGACGCTCTGCAGGTAGTTGTCCGCCACACGGTCGATCAGCGCCGTTGCCTGATGGAGTTTGAAGGACGTGAACTGGGTGATTTCCATATTGTTAAGCACTTAACAATAGATGTTGCCTGGGCGTCAAGACCCGGGCTTGAATAGGTCCCGCTGGGCCCGAGAAGAACCGGGAGCATCCCGCTTTCTGGACGGGCAAAGTCCGGGTGCAATACGTTGGTACCTACGGCCACGGGACGGAAGGCGAGCCTTGACACCAGTAACTTCTACTGCAGGGCAGGAGAGCCGGCGGACTGACGGCGGGGCCGGCGGCCCCATGATCCAATTCCGGGGCGTTACCAAGAGCTACGCCGGCGGCGCTCCCGCTGTCGACAACCTGAACCTGGACATCGCACGGGGCGCCATCACGGTTTTCGTCGGACCCTCGGGCTGCGGCAAGACGACCTCACTGCGGATGATCAACCGGATGGTCGAGCCGACGTCCGGCACCGTCCTGGTCGACGGGCAGGATGTCGCCGGGCAGAAAGCGGCCAGGCTGCGCCGCTCCATGGGCTACGTGATGCAGTCCTCCGGGCTGCTGCCGCACCGGACCGTGCTGGACAATATCGCCACGGTACCGAGGCTCAACGGTGAGGGGCGCAGTTCCGCTCGGCGACGCGCCGCGGAGCTGCTCGACGTCGTCGGGCTGGCCGGGGATCTGGGCAAACGGTATCCGGCGCAGCTGTCGGGCGGCCAGCAGCAGCGGGTCGGTGTGGCCCGCGCCCTGGCCGCCGATCCGCCCATCCTGCTGATGGACGAACCCTTCAGCGCCGTCGATCCCGTAGTCCGGGCGGAACTGCAGGCAGAGCTGCTCCGGCTGCAGCGGGACCTGGCCAAGACGATCGTGTTCGTCACCCATGACATCGACGAGGCCACGGTCCTCGGCGACAGCGTCGCGGTGTTCGCAGCGGGCGGCAGGCTGGCGCAGTATGCGGCGCCGGAGGAAATCCTGCGTGCGCCCGTGGATGACTTCGTAGCCGGTTTCGTGGGGCGGGATCGTGGCTTCCGGCATCTGTCCTTCCAAGACGGGCAGGCGGTCCGGCTGCATCCGGTGCCGACCGCAACGCTGGAGGGGCTGGCAGCCGGTACAGCCGCCGGGTCGACCGGTTCCGGACCGACAGCCGCCTGGACCGTGGCAGTGGACGGGGACAACCGCCCCCAGGGCTGGATTCCGCCGGCCGGCGGGGCAGCCGGACCTGCTGCCGACCGGATCGTGCCCGGCGGATCCCTGTACCGCAGCGGGGAGAGCCTGCGCCGGGCACTGGATGCGACGCTTTCCTCGCCCTCGGGGCTGGGAGTGGCGGTCGACGACGGCGGCCGGCTGGCCGGCGTCGTCCGTCCCGCCGAGGTGCTGGAACTGATCGAGCAGTCGCGCCGGCGCAGGAACGGCGAAGCCTGAGATGGAGTGGTTCCTTGACAACTTCGGCCAGGTCGCCGAACTGGCCGGCCTGCACCTGTACCAGTCCGTTGTTCCGCTGATCCTTGGCGTTGTCATCGCGGTGCCGCTGGCCCAGCTGGCCCGCAGCAGCAAGGCCGCCGGCGGTATCATCCTGCCGGCTACCTCGCTGCTCTATACGCTGCCGTCGCTGGCCCTGTTCGTGCTGCTGCCGGCGGTTCTCGGCACCAGGATCCTGGACCTGGCCAATGTCCTGGTGGCGCTGACCGTCTATGCCGTGTCGCTCCTGGTGCGCTCGACCCTGGACGCGCTCAATTCCGTGGATGACAGCGTGCGGCAGGCCGCCGTCGCCCTGGGTTACCGGCCGCTGAGGCGCTTCCTTACCGTCGATCTGCCGCTCGCCGTTCCGGTGCTGTTCGCCGGGCTGCGCGTCATCTCCGTCAGCAACATTTCCCTGGTCAGCGTGGGCGCCATCATCGGCATCCCGAACCTGGGCTTCTTCTTCACCGACGGCCTGCGCCGGGCCTTCCTGACCGAGATTATGGTGGGCATCGTGGCTACGCTGGTGCTCGCCGTTGTCATGGATGTGCTGCTGGTGCTGCTGGAACGGGTGCTGACACGATGGACGCGGGCCGGCAAGGTGCCCCGCGGACAGACTGCGCTCCCGCAGAACGACGGCGGCAGCGCGGCTGCGGACGAGGCACTCCGGACGGTGGCCCGGTGACCGAGTACTCGAGCAGCAATCCGCTGGTCCAGGGGACCGAGTGGCTGCTGGATCCGGCGAACTGGACCGGCAGCGCGGGAATTCCCGTCAGGCTCGCTGAACATCTGGGCTACAGCGGACTGACCATCCTGATTGCCGGACTCATCGCGGTGCCGGTTGGGTTGTATGTCGGACACACCGGTCGTGGCAGGGTCCTCGTGGTGGCCCTGGCGGGAGTGCTGCGTGCGCTGCCCACGCTGGGTGTCCTGACCCTCTTCGTCCTGCTGGCCGGGCTGGGCCTGATGCCGCCGATCTGGTCGCTGGTGCTGCTGGCCATCCCGCCGCTGCTGGCCGGCACCTATTCGGGGATCGCCGCCGTCGAACGCCATGTGGTGGACGCGGCCAGGGCGATGGGCATGACCGAATGGCAGATCCTGTTCCGGGTCGAGGTTCCCAACGGCCTGTCCGTCATCCTGGGTGGATTCCGTGCAGGCGTGCTGCAGGTGATTGCCACCGCGGCCATAGTGGCCTTCATCAACCTCGGCGGGCTGGGCCGCTACCTGATCGACGGCCTGGCCGTGAGCGATTACGGCCGGGTCTTCGGCGGCGGCGTGCTGATTGCCGTGTTGGCTATTGTGGTGGACGGGGCGCTTGCCGCTCTGCAGAAAGTTGCCATTTCGCCCGGTTTGAAAGCGGTCCGCCGCACAGCGGGCGGTCCCACTGCCGGCGGTGGCACAGTCACCGCCGGCGCACAAGGAGGAAAAGCATGACGCACAAGCGCCGAGCAGCGGTCGGACGGCGCGCTGTCCTGGGTCTGGCCGCCGGAATTTCTGCGGTCCTGACCCTGGGCGCCTGCGCAGGAGGAGGCAGTCCGCTGGAGACGTCCACCGGCAGCGCTCCTGCCGCCGAGGGTTCGCCGACGCCGGTGGTGGTGGGATCCGCGGACTTCCCGGAGAGCCAGACCATCGCCGAGATCTACGCCGGGGCGCTGAACGCCGCGGGCATCGAGGCGACCACGAAGCTGAGCATCGGCACCCGGGAGATCTACGTCAGGGCGCTGCAGGATGGTTCGATCGACGTCATCCCTGACTACTCCGGCAACCTCCTGGGCTATCTGGATCCGGCGAACACCATGGTGGAAGCGGACCAGATCCTGGCCGCACTGCCGGAAAAACTGCCGGAGGGCCTGGGCGTGCTTGAGGCTGCCGAGGCGCAGAACAAGGACGCCATGGTGGTGACCGCCGCCACCGCGGAGGAATACGGTCTGGCGTCCATTACGGACTTGGCCGAGGTCTGCGGGGAGCTGACCCTGGGCGCACCGGCGGAATTCGCGGAGCGGCCCTACGGCCTGCCCGGCCTGAAGGAGAAGTACGGCTGCGAATTCAAATCCTTCGAGCCGATCAACGACGGTGGCGGAGCCATTACGCTGCAGGCACTGATCACCGACCAGATCCAGGTCGCCGACATTTTCACGACGACGCCTTCCATCGAGGACAACGGCCTGGTGGTGCTGGAGGATCCGAAGAACAACTGGCTCGCCCAGCAGGTCCTGCCGCTGGTGAAGGAGGACCGGATCGACGACGCCGCCGCCGAGGCGCTCAACCGCGTGTCCGGGATGCTGACCACGGAGGACCTAATCAGCCTGAATCGTGCCGTCAGTGGCGACCAGAAGCAGAATCCGAAGGACGCCGCAGCCGACTGGCTCAGGGAAAAGGGCATCACCTCCTAGCCGTGTGCCGTACCTAGCCGGAGCTCTTGCCACAGCCCGGGTCGTGTCGGAGGACACCGCCTGGGCTGTGGCATTCTTAACGAATGGCAACGTACAAGCAGTCAACCAAGCTCCACAATGTTCTCTACGACATCCGGGGTCCGCTGCTTGAACACGCCCAGCGCATGGAGGCCGAAGGGCACCGCATCCTGAAGCTGAACATCGGCAATCCGGCGCCCTTTGGCTTCGAGGCCCCGGACGCCATCCTGGTGGACATGATCCGCAACCTGCCCACGGCGCAGGGCTACAGCGACTCGCGCGGCATCTTTTCCGCCCGCACAGCCGTCTCGCAGTACTACCAAAGCCGGGGCATCCAAAACATTCAGGTGGATGATATCTACCTGGGCAACGGCGTCAGCGAACTCATCACCCTGTCCCTGCAGGCGCTGCTGAACAACGGCGACGAGGTGCTGGTGCCGGCGCCGGACTATCCGCTGTGGACGGCTTCGGTCAGCCTGGCCGGCGGGACGGCGGTGCACTACCTCTGCGATGAGGATTCCCACTGGTGGCCGGACGTCGAGGACATCGCTGCCAAGATCACGCCCCGCACCAAGGGCATCGTGCTGATCAACCCGAACAACCCCACCGGTGCGGTGTACCCGGAACACATTCTGAAGGCCATCATCGAACTGGCGCGCGAGCACAATCTGGTGGTGTTTGCCGACGAAATCTACGAGAAGATCCTGTACGGCGATGCGGTGCACGTCAACGCCGCTTCGCTGACGGGTGACGAGGTCCTCTGCCTGACCTTCAGCGGACTGTCCAAGGCCTACCGGATCGCCGGGTTCCGCAGCGGCTGGATGGCGATTTCCGGACCCAAGCACAAGGCGGCGGATTACCTGGAAGGGATCAACCTGCTGGCGAATATGCGGCTGTGCGCCAACGTGCCGGCCCAGCACGCCATCCAAACCGCGCTGGGCGGATACCAGAGCATCAATGACCTGATCCTGCCGGGCGGACGCCTGCTGCAGCAGCGGAACAAGGCATACGAACTGCTCAACGCCATTCCGGGCGTCAGCTGTGAACAGGCCGACGGCGCGCTGTACCTGTTCCCCAAGCTCGATCCGGAAGTCTATCCGATCAAGGATGACGAGCAGTTTGCGCTGGACCTGCTCAAGCAGCAGAAGATCCTGATCTCCCACGGCACTGCTTTCAACTGGATCCGGCCGGACCACTTCCGCATGGTGACGCTGCCCAGCGTCGAGGACATCGAGGACGCGGTCGGTCGGCTGGCGGAATTCCTGGATACGTACAAGCCGTAGGCACGCCGCCATGACCAACGTCCGGAGTTTCGAGTCGAGCCCCAGCCAGCTGCTGCGGGTCCGGAACGGATTCCGGCTCAGGCGGGTTGATACCTCGGCTACCCCCGGTTACAAGGGGACCAAGGAGGAGGGCGCAGCCACCTTGGCGGCGTATGGCGAAAAGCTGGCAACGCTGCAGGAAAAGCTCTTCGCAGCGAGCCGGTTCGGCAACAGCGATTCGCTCCTGCTGGTGCTGCAGGGCATGGACACTGCCGGCAAGGGAGGCATAGTCCGCCACGTCGTCGGGCTGGTCGACCTTAGAGCCTCACACACCACGCCTTCAAACTGCCCACCGCCGAAGAGCGCCAGCATGATTTCCTGTGGCGCATTGAGAAGGAAGCGCCGGCCCACGGCATGATCGGCGCCGTTGACCGCTCCCACTACGAGGATGTGCTGGTCCACCGCGTGCACGCGCTGTCGACCCGGAAGGAAATCGAGCGCCGCTATACGGCGATCAACAATTTCGAACGGCTGCTGGCCGAATCCGGCACCCGGATCATCAAAGTGATGCTGCACATCAGTAAGGATGAGCAGAGAAGGCGGTTGCGCGAACGGCTCGAGCGGCCGGAGAAGCACTGGAAGTACAGCCCGGCAGACGTAACGGAACGGGCCTTCTGGAACGACTACCAGCAGGCCTACCAGGTGGCGATTGAACGGACCAACACCGTCGTTGCGCCATGGTTCGTGGTTCCGGCGGACAACAAGTGGTACGCCCGCATCGCCGTCCAGCAGTTGATGATCAATGCCCTTGAAGATCTGGACCTACGATGGCCGAAGGCGGACTTCGACGTCGAAGCGGAAAAGAAGCTGCTGGACGAGTCCTAGCCCTGGCTACCCTCTGTTGACGCCGAGCGCGCCGATTCCAGTCGGCGGCGGGCCCCCTCCAGCCATTCTTCGCAGCGTGCAGCAAGGGCCTCGCCCCGTTCCCACAGGGCCAGGGATTCCTCCAGGCTCACGCCGCCGGCCTCCAGCTGGGTGACCACGGCCACCAGTTGCTCCCGGGCCTGCTCGTAGGACAGTCCATCGACATCCGTGGAGGGAGCCGCCGGCTGCTGCGGAACGGTTCGCTGTCCGCCGCCGTTGGGGTTTTCGCTCATGATTGCCTCTTTCCGTTCCGGGCTGTTTACTGCCCATACTGTCTACTGCTTATGCTGCCTGCCGGTCACGCCGGCCGGTGCTCACGGCGCATAGCCGCATGCCGTCCAGCGCGGATGCCATCTACCGCGCCGTGCTACCGCGCCGTGGCGTGGAATTCGCCGACGGCGACGCGGATCCGCAGGTCTTCCCCGGACGCCACGTCATCCGCGATCCGCACCACACTGCCGTCAGCCTGCTGGATGACGGCGTACCCACGGTCCAGCGTGTTCTGCGGCGACAGCGCCCGCACCTGCGCGCGGAGGTGCTGGATGCGGTCAGTGTCGCGGTTCACGGCGGTGGAGATCGCCGAATGGGCCCGCTCCCGGAACCGCCGAAGGTCGTCCTGGCGCACCTCCACCATGCCCTCCGGACGGGCCATGACGGGACGGGTGCGGATGGCGGTGATGCGGTCCGTTTCACGGCTGACCAGATGGTCGATGCAGCGGTCCAGCTGGGTCCGCGCCTGCCGGATCCGCTGGAGTTCCTCGCCCACGTCCGGGACGACGCGTTTGGCCGCATCAGTTGGCGTGGAAGCCCGCAGGTCCGCGACTTCGTCCAGCAGCGGCCGGTCCGCTTCATGGCCGATGGCGCTGACAACCGGCGTGCGCGCCGCGGCCACGGCGCGCACCAGATCCTCGTGGCTGAACGGCAGCAAGTCCTCGAGGGACCCGCCGCCGCGGGCGATGATTATGACGTCAATCTCCGGCATGGCATCCAGTTCGCCCAGGGCGCCCATAACCTGGGACACGGCATTCACCCCCTGGACCGCCACTTCACGAATTTCGAAATCGACGGCCGGCCAGCGTAGCTTTGCGTTGCGCAGGACATCCTTCATGGCATCCGAATTGCGGCCAGTGATCAGTCCGATGCGGTGGGGCAGCAGCGGCAGCCTGCGCTTGCGCTCCGCGGCGAAGAGGCCTTCGGCATCCAGGGCGCGCCGCAGCATTTCGATCCGCGCGAGCAGGTCGCCCAGGCCAACGGGGCGGATGTCCTGTGTCTGCATCGAGAGCCGGCCGGTCTTGAGCCAGAAATCCGGCTTGATCCGCGCCACGACGCGGGCGCCCCGTTCCAGCGGGGTCGCCAGCCGGTTCATGACCGAAGTCCAGACGGTGAGGGAGAGCGAAACCTCGGCATCGGTGTCCCGCAGTGTGACATAGCAGACATTGGCCCGCCGGTTGAGTTCGATCACTTGACCCTCGACCCAGGCGGCGGGCGACCTTTCAATATGCATCTTCAGCTTTTCGGACAGCACGTGCAGCGGCCACGGGTGGTCCGCGGACGTGTCCGCGGCAGTGGCCGGCAGGGTGGTGACCGGCTCCGAAGTCGCCGTGCCGAGGTACCGGCCGCCGCCGTCGTCGTTCATGTTCTCATGCTCCAAAGCTGGGGACTCTGACCTGTTCATGTCTCATTAAGTGTCTATCAGGTGCCGCGGACAGTTTGACGCGCACCTGCGCCGGCGCCACGGCACGTACAGAAAGCGTTCCGGATACTCTGGCAGAATCGCGCACGGAGTTTCATTCAGTGTTGCAGACCTTGAGGGGAGGACGCATGCGGACCGTAGTTTCCGGCCTGATGGCGCTTGTCGCCCTGGTCCTGGCCGCGGCCGCCATTCCGGCGGCGTGGCTGGACCGGAACGTTGTGTCGCAGGAAGGGTTCGTCCAGCTTGCCGGGCCGCTGGGTGCCGACCCTGAATTCCAGGCGGCGTTGGCCCGAGACATTTCCCAGCAGGCTGCTGCCGCGTCCGGCATACCGGACGCATTGGTCCCGCTGGTCCAGCCCATGATGGAGGAAGCCGCCAGCCGTGTCACGGAGCTTCCCGGCTACCAGCAGGCATGGTCGGAGACGCTGCGCCGGTCCCATGAACTGAACCTCGGGGGAGCAACGCAGAACCCCTCCGGTACCGCCGGTGAACGTCTGGTGCTTGACGCCACACCGCTGGTGGCCCTGGTGGCGGAGGAAATCTCCACGGTCCTGGGCGTACCGGTTCCCGAGCCCGGACCGGCACTGGTTCCGGCGGCCGGACCGGATGAACTGCGGGTGGTGAAGTCGCTGCGCGGTGCCGCAGTATGGCCGTGGCTGGCAGCGGGCGCCGTTGTTGCCGGACTGCTCTCGCTGCTGTCCGCCCGCCGGACCTCGGCGGCCTTGACCGGACTGGGACTCGGCCTGGCCCTGACCGGCGGGCTCTACTGGCTGGCGCTGCAGGCTGGCAGCAGTGCGCTCCGCCAGGCTCCGGCCGGGAGCGAAGCAGCGCAGGCGTTCAAGGAGGCCCTGGTCTTCCGGGTGGCAGAGAGCTTCGGACAGTGGATAGGGCTGACCCTCGCCGGAGCGGCCGTGCTCGTGGTTCTTGGACTCGGTTCGAGGCTGGCCGCAGGCCGCCGGTAGCATGGAGCTATGTCCGCCACCTCCGTTTCCGTGCCCATGCCCAGCATTCCCCGCAAACGCCGCAGCCCCGAGGAAGTCGCGGCGGCGGCGCCCGTGGATAAACCGCGGAAGGTGCTGCTTGCTGCTCCGCGCGGCTACTGCGCGGGAGTCGACCGGGCGGTCATCGCCGTCGAGAAGGCACTGGAGCACTATGGTCCGCCGGTCTATGTGCGCAAGCAGATCGTGCACAACCGGCACGTGGTGAGCAGCCTCGAGGAAAAGGGCGCCATCTTTGTCGACGAGACGGACGAGGTGCCTGAAGGCGCCCTGGTGATCTTTTCCGCCCACGGCGTCTCCCCGGCGGTGGTGCAGTCGGCCGAGGACCGCGGCCTGCGGACCATCGATGCCACCTGCCCCCTGGTCACCAAGGTGCACCGCGAGGCGGTGCGCTTCGCCAAGGATGACTATGACATCCTGCTGATCGGGCACGAGGGGCACGAGGAAGTCGAAGGCACTTCGGGCGAGGCTCCGGAACACATCCAGATTGTCAATGGCCCTGACGACGTCGACAAGGTCCAGGTCCGCGATCCGAACAAGGTGATCTGGCTTTCCCAGACCACCCTGAGCGTCGACGAAACAATGCTCACGGTGAACCTGCTCAAGGAGCGGTTCCCCACGCTGCAGGATCCGCCCAGCGATGACATCTGCTACGCCACCTCCAACCGCCAGGCCGCCATCAAGAAGATCGCCCCCCAGGCAGACCTGGTCATCGTCGTCGGATCGGCAAACTCGTCCAATTCGGTCCGTCTTGTGGAAGTGGCTTTGGAGTACGGTGCCAGGCAGTCCTACCGGGTGGACTTCGCCAACGAGGTCGACGAGTCCTGGTTCGAAGGCGTCTCCACCATCGGCATCACCTCCGGTGCATCAGTGCCGGAAGTGCTGGTCCGCGATGTCCTCAGGCTGCTGGCCGACTACGGCTACGCCGATGTGGAAGAGGTCGTGACCGCAGAGGAAGACATCCTGTTCTCGCTGCCCAAGGAACTGCGGGCTACGCTCAAAGCCGTGGGGGATTCCTCCCGCGGACTGGGCGGACGCGGAGCCCGTCCGACGTCCTGACCGGCATGCGGGAGCAGCAGGACCAAAGCCTCGCCGCGCTGCTGGCGGGCATGCGGCCCACGCTGCGGCAGGGCTCCTTCGTCTTCATTACCGTGCCTGACCGGGCCGCACTAGGTACTGCAGTGCCCCTGGCCACGGTTGCCGAGGCGGAGGGCCTGAGCGCGGTCCTGGCCAGGCCGGATGCGGAGGCACTCGGGGTGTCCTTCGAACTGAGTTGTGCTGGATCACTCTGGAAGTCCATTCCGCACTGGACGCGGTCGGACTGACGGCGGCCGTGAGCAGCGCGCTGGCCCGGGCTTCCATCGGCTGCAACGTTATTGCGGGATACCATCACGACCATTTGTTGGTTCCGGAGGACGATGCCGCCACGGCCTTGGCAATCCTTGCGGACCTTGAAGTCACCAGCGGCCGGCAGCCGTAGGCTCGCTGCGCTGCTGAGCCTAGGGCGTCACGGACCGGCCGCTCGCCTTATGCGCTGCGTTCGGCAGCCTCCGGGTCAGCCAGCAGTTCCGGTGCACCCAGGACGCGGGGAGTCGACTCGACGGCCGTGAGCGGTGCGGCCGGTTTGTCGAGCGTGGCGGGATCGAACGCATTGATCTTCCGGGCAGTCGGCAGCACCCGCGATTCCAGCGTGCCGACGAAGGAGTTGTAGCGCTCCACCGAGGTCTTGAGCGAATTGCCCAGCTTGGTGACATGGTCCCCCATAGTTCCCAGCCGTTCATAGAGCTGGCGCGAGAGTTCGAAGAGCTCCTTCGCGTTCTCCGTCAGCACGTCCTGCCGCCAGGTGAATGCGACGGCCTTCAGCGTGGCCAGCAGGGACACCGGCGAGGCAAGCGCGACGTTGCGCGCGAAGGCGTACTCCAGCAGTTCCGGATCGGCCGTGAGCGCCGCTCCGAGGAAAGATTCGGCCGGGATGAAGCAGATCACCAGTTCGGGGCTGTTGACGGCTCCGTTCCAGTACTTCTTCTGACCCAACGCATCCACGTGTGCCTTGACCGCCTTGGCATGCTGGGCCAGCAGCTCGCTGCGGCGCCGGGCCTCAAGTTCGCCACCGGATTCCGGGAGGTCCTGCGCCTGCAGGAAGGCGCTGAGCGGCACCTTGGAATCCACGACCAGTTCCTTCCGTCCAGGAAGCCGGACGACCATGTCCGGGCGTCCGGTGCCGTCCGCACCGGAGGCGCTGACCTGCTCCTGGAAGTCCACATAGGGCAGCATGCCGGCTGCCTCGACGATGCGTCGAAGCTGCACTTCGCCCCATTTGCCGCGCGCGCTGTTATTGCGCAGGGCCGACGCAAGGGACTGGGTGGTCAACAGCAGCTGCTCATCCGCATGCCTTGCGGCCTGCAGCTGTTCAGCAAGCTGTCCAAACTGTTCCACCCGGTCCCGTTCCAGCACGCCCACCTGGGCCTGGACATGGGCCAGCTTTTCTGCGACCGGAGCCAGCGCCTGAAGGACCGAATTATCCTGTGCCGCCTGGACTGACAGCCGTTCGTTGTGGCCGGTCAGCAGCCGGTTTTCCGCTTCGGCGGCAGCCAACGCGGACGTGACCTCACCCAGACGGCGGCTGACGCCGTCGAAATCGGCCTCCGTTTCCCTGAGGCGGGTCCCATACTGCCTGGACACTACCCACGCTCCGGCCAGCAACCCCAGCAACAGCGCAGCGATGAACCCCAAAACGACCAGCAGAACCATGAAACCATCCATGGGTCCACCTTCCCACGCACCGGTGACGATTTACGGCGAAGGCGGCCGGAGGCTGCGAAACCGCGCTTTCCCCCCGTGAGGAATTCGCAAGGTTTCCATAAGCGCCGGGGAGGAACCTTTTCCTGAGACGAACATCGAGTACGTAGGTTTGTCGTCGGGGGTCAGTCCACATCCCGATGTACGTCCCGCCAATGGTAAGGGGCCACTGCAAAAAAGGGGATGTATCCACTATGTCTATCAGCCGCCGCAATGTGCTGGCGATGGGCGGACTCGGGGTGCTAGGGGCAGCCGCAGTCTCTGTACCGCTGACCTCCGTGCAGGCCAAGTCAGCCAGTTCCTTGCGTGAGTCAAGGATGCCGAAGCCGTTCCAGGCGGAGTTCGTCCGCCCGCCTGAACTGGTTCCGGACCGGACCGGCATCGACGCGGACGGCCAGCCGGTCAACTACTACACGCTGACCGAAAAGGTCGGAACCGCCAACATCGTCCCGGGGATGGCCACCACCGTTCTCGGCTACAACGGCATCTTCCCCGGGCCGACGATCAGCGTCGACCAGGGCACGCGCGCAGTGGTTACGATGCGGAACCAGCTGCCGGCCCAGCACCCCGTTCTCGGTACTCCGATGCACACCTCCACCCACCTGCACGGATCCGCCTCCCTGCCCCAGTACGACGGCTACGCCAGCGACGTGACCAACCCCGGCTTCAAAAAGGACTACATCTATCCGAACTTCCAGCCGGCGCGGACCCTCTGGTACCACGACCACGGCGTGCATTTCACCGCGCAGAACGCCTACTCGGGCCTGGCCGGACTGTACCTGATGCATGATCCCATCGAAAGGGACCTGCTGCCCCAGGGCGAGTTTGATGTGCCGCTGGCCGTCAACGACATCCAGCTGGCCGGCAACGGCAACCCCTCCTACGACGACCACTCCCAGAGTGGGCTGTGGGGTGACCTCATCCTGGTCAACGGGGTCCCGTGGCCGGTGATGCAGGTCAAGCGCCGCATCTACCGCTTCCGGTTCCTGAACTGCTCCATCTCCCGCTCCTTCCGTCCAACGCTGAGCACCGGCGAACCGATGATCATGGTGGCCACCGACGGCGGCCTCATGCCCAAGTCGCAGGCCGCGGGCAGCTACCGCCACGCCGGTGCCGAACGCTACGAATTCCTCATCGACTTCTCGAAGTACACCCCGGGCACCCGGATCGAACTGCGGAACCTGTCGAACAAGAACAACATCGACTACGACCACACCAACAAGATCATGGCGTTTGACGTGACCGACGAGCCGTTCCAGGACGCCGGCACCACCAACACCATCCCGGACCTGCTGGTGGACAGCACGCCCATGCAGCTGACACCGGGCCAGTCCGTGGCCAAGCGGCACATGCGCCTGGAACGCCAGAACGGGGAATGGAAAATCAACGGCAAGAGCTGGCACGACATCATCGCCAGCAACTTCGAATGGACCTTCGCCAACCCCGGCCTCAACGACGTCGAGCTGTGGGAACTGGAAAACAAATCCGGAGGATGGTTCCACCCGCTGCACGTCCACCTGATCGACTTCCAGATCCTCAACCGCAACGGAGGCGCCCCTTTCACCTATGAGCGCGGCCCCAAGGACGTCGTGTACCTGGGCGAGAACGAAACGGTCCAGGTCCTGGCCAAGTTCGAACACCAGCAAGGCAGGTACATGGTGCACTGCCACAACCTGCCGCACGAGGACCACGACATGATGATCCAGTACAAGGTCGGGCTCAAGAACGGCGAGCCCGACCCCAACCATCCGATCGAGGCCGCCCGGGCGGTGCTTGATCCGCAGGTCGGGTAAAGCATGGACCGGCGTCTTCGGCGGATCGTCCTGGTGGTCGCGTTCCTCGCAGCGATCGTGCTCACCAGGACGTTCGTCCTGCAGCCCCAGACCGTGGTGTCCACCAGCATGCAGCCCACGATCTCCAAGGGAGACGTGGTCCTGGCCAACCGGCTGGGCCTCGTCCTCGGCGGCGTCGGACAAGGTGACCTCGTGACCTTCGAGACGCCCACGACGGGGGAGCTGATGGTCAAGCGGGTCGTGGCGATGCCGGGGCAGACAGTGGCGATCGAAGACGCCGAACTGGTCGTCGATGGGAAGAAGGTCGACGAGCCCTATGTGGACCGGACACGGCTGGACGCCATCTACTACGGACCGGTCACGGTCCCGGAGGGGCATGTGCTGGTCCTGGGTGACAACCGCCTGGAGTCGATCGACTCGCGCGACTACGGGCCGATCCCGCTGGATACCATCCAAGCCCGCGTTGTCGTAACGCTCCCGCTCCACGGCGGGCAGTAGCAGCCGCCAGCGGTGCATTCACGGTCCCGGTGCGGCCGGCGGTATCCTTGAATACCGTGGCTCTTACTATTGGCATCGTCGGACTGCCCAACGTCGGCAAATCAACACTTTTCAATGCGCTGACCCGCAACCAGATCCTGGCCGCGAACTATCCGTTCGCCACGATCGAACCGAACATCGGCGTCGTCAACCTGCCGGATCCGCGCCTGGACCGGCTGGCGGAGATTTTCGGATCCCAGCGCATTCTTCCGGCCACCGTCTCCTTCGTGGACATCGCAGGGATTGTGAAGGGTGCGTCGGAGGGCGAGGGCCTGGGAAACCAGTTCCTGGCGAATATCCGCGAGGCCCAGGCGATTGCGCAGGTCATCCGCGTCTTCGAGGACCCGGATGTGGTCCATGTCGAAGGCAGGGTCGATCCGGTTTCCGACATGGAGACCATCAATACCGAGCTGATCCTTGCGGATCTGCAGACTATTGAGAAGGCCATTCCGCGCATCGAGAAGGAAGTTAAGATCAAGAAGCGCGACGCTGCCGAACTCGCCGCCATCCAGAAGGCCAAGGAAGTCCTGGAACGGGGCGACACGATCTTTGAGGCGGCCGAGGGCGACAAGCTGGACATGGAGCACCTGCGTGAACTGAGCCTGCTCACCGCCAAGCCGTTTATCTATGTGTTCAATGTCGACGATGCCATCCTGGCCAGCCCCGAGCGCCAGGAGGAGCTGCGCAAGCTCGTAGCCCCTGCCGACTGCGTGTTCCTGGATGCCAAACTGGAATCCGATCTGGTTGAACTGGATCCTGAGGAAGCTCGCGAAATGCTGGAAATGAACGGCCAGGAGGAGTCCGGGCTGGACCAGCTGGCACGCGTCGGCTTCCACACCCTCGGCCTGCAGACGTATCTCACGGCCGGCCCCAAGGAAGCGCGCGCCTGGACCATCAACCGCGGCGACACCGCGCCGCAGGCGGCCGGCGTCATCCACTCCGACTTCCAACGCGGGTTCATCAAGGCTGAAGTGGTCTCCTTCGCCGACCTGGTCGATGCCGGCTCGATGGCCGAGGCCAAGGCACGCGGCAAGGTCCGGATCGAAGGCAAGGACTATGTAATGGCCGACGGCGACGTCGTCGAGTTCCGCTTCAACGTCTAGCAATCCGGCGCCCAGGGCCTGCTTCCCACTGCGGGGAGCAGGCCTTTTTGCTGCCGGCGGGAAAATGAAACGTTAGTGTAGCGCCGAAACTCGCTGGCGCAAGTTTTCTCCAACTGCCGTCCCGCATTCTCTTGCCTAGACGAACATCGAGTCACTGTCTTGTCGGGGGTCAGTAGCCGCCGATGTACGTCCTTCAATTAATGAGAGAGGGACAACAATGAGTATCAGTCGACGCAATCTACTGGCGCTGGGAGGACTCGGCGCACTGGGTGCCGGTGCCATGGCCATACCGCTGTCATCCGTCAGCGCGCAGACAGTCAGCGCCCTGCCGGCGGCCAACATGCCGCAGCCCTACCAGGCGGCCTTCAGGATTCCGCCGGTACTGCAGCCGTTCCAGACGGAGACCGATCCGTCGGACGGCAGCCCGGTGAACCACTATAAAATCACCCAGCGGGCGGCCATGGCCGAGGTCGTTCCCGGCCTGGCAACCCCCATCCTGGGCTACAACGGGATCTTCCCGGGGCCAACCATCAGCTTGGACCAGGGGACCAAGGCAGTTGTCACCATGCGGAACCAGTTGCCGGAAAAACATCCGGTCTTCGGTACGCCGACGGCGACCTCTACCCACCTGCACGGCTCCGCCTCCCTGCCGCAGTATGACGGCTACGCCAGCGATGTGACCATGCCGGGCTTCGTCAAGGACTACCACTACCCCAATTTCCAGCCGGCCCGCACGCTGTGGTACCACGACCATGGCGTGCACTACACCGCGCAGAATGCCTACTCCGGGCTGGCAGGCGTCTACGTGATGCATGATCCGCTGGAGCGGGACCTGCTGCCGCAGGGCGAGTTCGATGTGCCGCTGGCCGTCAATGACATGCACTTCCAGGCCAACGGCGCCGCGGCCTATGATGACCGCACCCACAGCGGCCTGTGGGGCGACGTCATCCTGGTCAACGGTGTGCCGTGGCCGGTGATGAAGGTCAAGCGCCGGGTCTACCGCTTCCGGTTCCTGAACTGCTCGATTTCCCGGTCCTTCCGGCCGACGCTGAGCACCGGCGAGCCGCTGGTCATGGTGGCGACCGACGGCGGTCTGATGCCGAGGTCGCAGGAGGTCGCCGAGTACCGCCATGCCGGTGCGGAGCGCTACGAGTTCCTGATCAACTTTTCCAAGTACCAGCCGGGAACGCGGGTGGAACTGCTGAACCTGTCGAATCCGAACAATATCGACTACGACAACACCGGCAAGATCATGGCCTTCGATGTGACGGACGAGCCCTTCCAGGACGCCGGGACCACCAATGTCATCCCGGATCTGCTCGCCGAAAGCAGTGTCATGAACCTGAGGGAGGAACAGTCCATCCGCAGGCGCCACATGGCGGTTGAACGGCAGAACGGCCAGTGGATGATCAGCGGAAAAACCTGGGCCGACGTCATCGCCAGCAACTTTGAATGGACCTTCGCCGACGTAGGACTGGACGACGTCGAGATCTGGGACCTCGAGAACAAGGCCGGCGGCTGGTTCCATCCCCTGCATATCCATCTGGTCGACTTCCAGATCCTCAGCCGCAACGGCCAGGGCCCGTTCCCGTGGGAGCTCGGTCCCAAGGATGTTGCCTATTTGGGCGAGGGCGAGACCGTGTCGGTGCTCGTGCGGTTCGAGCACCAGCGCGGCCGGTACATGGTGCACTGCCACAACCTGCCCCACGAGGACCACGACATGATGGTCCAGTTCCGCGTGGGCCTGGGGGAGGGCGAACCGGATCCCAACCACCCGGTCGAGGCGGCGCGGCCGATCCTCGATACCGAAATCGGCTGACCGGCCCGCTGAGCCGCTGCGCCCCGGGACATGCTGCCCCGGGGCGCCGGTTTGGTCACGCCACAAGCAGTGCAATAGTGATTCGACTCTGCAAATATCGGACAACGGCCCCGCCAGTGCCAGACGGAGGGCCGGAAATTCCAAGGATTTCCCACGCTGGTGAGCAGAATTCCGTCACAATCCGCGCGTACTTGACAGTAGGTTTCTTGATTGCAGCTCGATAACAACTTTTTTCCAAGGTCGGGCTCCCCCTGAAATGCCCGGGAAAGAAGCCTAAGCTGTTGGCCATGTGAGGTACGCCACTCCCATCAGGGGTGCGCTCCTGCCCGGCACGCGATGTCGCCGGGATTTCCACACTATGAATTAGGAGGCGGAATGCGTTTCGGACGTACTTCCAAAGTTGTGAGCATGGCGGCCATCGCCGCGCTCCTGCTGAGTGGCTGCAATGGCGGAGGCGGCGATGAAGGCGGCGAAGCCGGCGGCGACACCAGCGCAGTGATCACGGCCAACGGCACGGAACCCCAGAATCCGCTGCTGCCGGCGAATACCAATGAGGTTGGCGGCGGCCGCATCATGGACCTTATTTTCGAGGGCCTGGTGAGTTATGACGCGCAGGGCAACGTGGTCAACGAGCTGGCCGAATCCATCGAGACCGAGGATTCGCAGACCTACACCATCACCATCAAGCCCGACCAGACGTTCACCAACGGAGAACCGGTGACGGCGGACTCCTTTGTCAACGCCTGGAACTTCGGCGCCGCGGCGGCGAACGGTCAGCTGAACTCCAACTTCTTCGAGAGCATCGCAGGATTCGCCGAGGCCAACGCGGAAGGTTCGACCGCCCAAACCCTCTCCGGCCTCACGGTCGTTGACGACCGCACCTTCATGGTCGAGCTGTCCCAGCCCGAATCGGACTGGCCGCAGCGCCTTGGCTACACTGCATTCTTCCCGCTGCCCGAAGTGGCATACCAGGACATTGCCGCGTTCGGCGAGAACCCGGTCGGCAACGGACCGTACATGCTGGCAGGCGAGGGCGCCTGGCAGCACGACGTCAAGATCGACCTGGTGCCGAACCCGGACTACCAGGGTTCGCGTACGCCGCAGAACGGCGGCATCACCTTCACCTTCTACCAGTCCTTCGAAGCCGGGTACCAGGACCTGCTGGCGAACAATCTGGACGTCCTGGATTCGATTCCGCCCAGTGCCCTGAGGAACTTCAAGACCGACCTAGGCGAGGGCCGCTACATTGAGAGCCCGTACGCCGGCAACCAGACCATCACGCTGCCCAACTACCTGCCGGAGTTCAGCGGGGAGGCCGGAAACCTGCGCCGCCAGGCCATCTCGATGGCCATCAACCGGGACGAGATCACCGAAGTCATCTTCAGCGGCGGCCGTCAGCCGGCCGTGGAATTCACGGCTCCGGTCCTCCAGGGCTACAACGACAGCATCCCCGGTTCGGAGGTCCTGCAGTACAATCCCGAGCGCGCCAAGGAGCTGTGGGAGCAGGCGGAAGGCATTTCGCCGTGGCCTGCGGACAAGCCGTTCACCATCAGCTACAACGCCGACGGCGGCCACAAGGAATGGATCGATGCCGTAGCCAACGGCATCTCCAATACCTTGGGCATCCCGGCGGAGGGCAAGCCGTACGCCACCTTCGCCGCGGTCCGCACGGATGCCACCGCGAAAACCATCACCGGCGCGCTGCGCACCGGCTGGCAGGCCGACTACCCGTCGCTGTACAACTTCATGGGTCCGCTGTACCGGACTGGTGCAGGCTCCAACGACGGAGACTATTCGAATCCGGCGTTCGACGCCAAACTGCAGGAAGGCCTCTCCGCCGGTTCCGCTGAGGAGGGCAACACCATCTTCAACGAGGCCCAGGAGATCCTGATGCAGGACCTGCCCGTTGTCCCGCTGTGGTACATGGTCAGGCAGGCCGGCTGGAGCGACCGGATCGGCAATGTCGAGATCGGCTGGAACGGCGTGCCCATCTACTACAACATCACGGCCAGCTAAGGCCCGGCGCCGCCACCGGGGCCCGGCCGGGCCCCGGTGCGCTTCCACTACAGCAGGTAAAAAGATGCAATCACAGATTCACACCCCCGCCGCTGGCTTGCGGCGTCCGCAGGGAGGGGGAGCGTAATGGCGTGGTACATTCTCCGCCGGTTCCTCCAGCTCATCCCGGTCTTCCTCGGGGCAACCTTTCTCGTCTACTTCCTGGTCTTCTCGCTGCCGGGAGACCCGATCCAGGCGTTGTTCGGCGACCGTCCGGTCAACCCGGCGACGGCGGCCCAGCTGCGGGAGCAGTACAACCTCGATGAACCCTTCATCGTCCAGTACCTGCTTTATCTAAAGAACCTCGTGACCTTCGACCTGGGGACGGATTTCTCCGGCCGCGAAGTTGCCGACGTACTCGCGCAGGTCTTCCCGGTGACCATCAGGCTAGCGGTCATGGCGCTGGCTTTCGAGGCAGTGTTCGGTATTGCCTTCGGGCTGGTGGCCGGCCTGCGCAAGGGCAAGGTGTTCGATGCCACCGTCCTGGTGGCCTCGCTGGTCGTCATCGCCATCCCGATTTTCGTCCTGGGCTTCGTCCTGCAGTTCGTAGTCGGTGTCAGGCTCGGCTGGGCGCCGCCGACCGTCGGCTCCGAGGCGGACTGGGGGGATCTGGTCCTGCCGGCCATTGTGCTGGGCCTGGTCTCCTTCGCCTACGTCCTGCGCCTGACGCGCACTTCGATCATCGAGAACATGAGTGCGGACTACGTACGCACCGCGACAGCCAAGGGACTTTCCCGGCCGCGTGTCGTCGTCGTACATATTCTGCGCAACTCGATGATCCCGGTGGTGACATTCCTGGGCGCCGACCTGGGGGCCCTGATGGGCGGCGCCATCGTCACCGAGGGCATTTTCAACGTGCCCGGGGTGGGAAACCGGCTCTACCAATCCGTGCTCAGGGGCGAAGGCCCCACCATCGTATCCATCGTCAGTGTCCTGGTCCTGGTCTATGTGCTGGCCAACCTGGCCGTGGACCTGCTGTACGCGTGGCTCGATCCGAGGATCCGATATGCAAAGTGAATCCAATACGCAGCGTGAATCCAACCGGAAGACCGAACATTTCGTGGCGCCTCTGGAGGAGACTCCGCTGCAGGCCACGGACGCGGTCAAGGAGGATGTCCAGCCGCTGAGCCTGTGGGGCGAGGCCTGGCGCACCCTGCGCCGGCAGCCGCTGTTCATCGTGTCCGCTCTGCTGATCCTGCTGGTGACCGCCGTTGCGCTGTTCCCGGGCCTGTTCACCCAGGCTTCGCCCTCCGAAGGCTGCCTGCTGGCCAATTCCGACGGCGGCCCGGCGCCGGGACACCCGCTCGGCTTCACCCTGCAGGGCTGCGACGTCTACGCCCGCATCATCTACGGCACGCAGGCATCGCTGACCGTGGGCATCTTCGCCACACTCGGCGTGCTGGTCATCGGCGGCACGGTCGGTGCCATCGCGGGCTACTACGGCGGCTGGATCGATGCCGTGCTGGCGCGGCTGGGAGACATTTTCTTCGCGCTGCCGCTGATCCTGGGCGCGATCATCATCATGCAGCTGCCCTTCTTCCGGCAGAACCGCAATGTCTGGACCGTGGTGGTGACGCTGATCGTCCTTGGCTGGCCGCAGATCGCCCGCATTACCCGCGGCGCGGTCATCTCGGTCCGCAATGCCGACTTCGTCACCGCCGCGCGTTCGCTGGGCGTCTCCAAATCGGGTGCGCTCCTGCGGCATGTGGTGCCCAATTCGCTGGCTCCGGTCATCGTGGTCGGAACCGTCTCACTGGGCACCTTCATCGTCGCGGAGGCCACCCTGTCCTTCCTGGGCATCGGGTTGCCGCCCAGCGTAATGTCCTGGGGCAACGACATCAGCTCGGCGCAGGTGTCCCTGCGGTCCAACCCGGCGACCCTGCTGTGGCCGGCGGCGGCGTTGTCGATCACGGTGCTGAGCTTCATCATGCTGGGCGACGCGGTCCGTGACGCCCTGGATCCAAAGGCACGCAAGCGATGACGGAAATCAAGGTAGTGTACGACGCCGCTGCAGCGGCTCCGCTGCTGGAGATCAGGGACCTGGCGATCACTTTCGCCACGTCCACCGGCGAGGTGCAGGCGGTGCGCAACGCGCACCTGACGGTCATGCCCGGCGAGACGGTTGCCATCGTAGGCGAATCCGGCTCGGGAAAGTCGACGACGGCGCTCGCCGCCATCGGCCTGCTGCCCGCCAATGGGCGGGTCAGCGGAGGGCAGATCCTTTTCAACGGCGAGGATCTGGTCGGTGCCAGCCATAAGCGCATCGTGGAACTGCGCGGCAACTCGATCGGCATGGTTCCCCAGGACCCGATGTCCAACCTGAACCCGGTATGGAAGATCGGCTACCAGGTGCGCGAGACCCTGCGGGCCAACGGCCGTCCCAGCTCTGCCGGGGATATCGCCAAGGTGCTGGCGCAGGCGGGCCTGCCGGATGCCGGGCGGCGTGCCAGGCAGTACCCGCATGAGTTTTCCGGCGGCATGCGCCAGCGCGCACTGATTGCCATTGGCTTGTCCTGCCGGCCCAAGCTGCTGATCGCCGACGAGCCGACCTCCGCACTGGATGTCACGGTCCAGCGGCAAATCCTGGACCACCTTGAGACGATGACCCAGGTCCTGGGCACTGCCGTGCTGCTCATCACCCACGACCTGGGCCTGGCGGCCGAACGGGCACAGAAGCTGGTCGTGATGTACAAGGGGCAGGTGGTGGAATCGGGTCCCGCGCTGGAAATCCTGCGCAATCCCCGGCACCCGTACACGCAGCGGCTGGTGGCCGCGGCGCCGTCGCTGGCGTCCCGCCGCATCCAGTCCGCCAAGGCAGCCGGCATTAAGACGGAGGAACTGCTGGCGCCCGCAGAGGCGGAAATATCCCGGAAGGCGGATACCGTCATCGAGGTCAGGGACCTGACCAAGGTCTTCAAGCTGCGCACCGGTTTCGCGCGGGCCTCGGACTTCACCGCGGTCGATGACGTCTCCTTCGCCATCACGCGCGGCACCACCACGGCCGTGGTGGGAGAGTCCGGGTCCGGCAAGTCCACGGTGGCGCGGATGGTGCTGGGGCTGGAAACGCCGACGTCCGGGCATATCCTTTTCGACGGCGTGGACATCACCACGCTGGACAAGAAGAAGCTCTTCGATTTCCGGCGCCGGGTGCAGCCCATTTTCCAGGACCCCTACGGTTCCCTTGACCCGATGTACAACATCTTCCGCACCGTCGAGGAACCGCTGCGGGTGCATAAGGTGGGCAATGCCAGGAGCAGGGAAGCGAAGGTGAAGCAGCTGCTGGACCAGGTGGCGCTTCCGACGTCCGTTATGCGGCGTTTCCCGAACGAGCTTTCCGGCGGCCAGCGCCAGCGCGTGGCCGTGGCACGCGCGCTGGCCCTGGACCCGGAGGTGGTGATCTGCGACGAGGCGGTGTCCGCGCTCGATGTGCTGGTCCAGGCCCAGATCCTCAACCTGCTGGCGGACCTGCAGCACGAACTGGGGCTGAGCTACCTGTTCATAACCCATGACCTTGCAGTGGTGCGGCAGATCGCTGACCACGTCTGCGTCATGGAGAAAGGCAGGATCGTGGAAACGGGGACGACGGACGAGGTCTTCGAATCCCCGCAGCAGGCCTACACCAGCGCCCTGCTGGCCGCCATTCCCGGGGCGAGCCTTCAGCTGCCGCCGGAGGTTGCCTAGCCCGTTAGGTGGGTTATTCATGACCGTATAGAATGGAGTGTCGGCCCACTATCGGGGCGGCTGCAACGACGCTGGACTCCAGCCGCATTCCCTGTTCTCAAGATGAATTGAGCCATTACGCATGTCCGAAACCACCACCAAGACGGCGGTCCGAAGCGATCTCCGAAACGTCGCCATCGTCGCGCACGTCGACCACGGTAAGACCACTCTGGTGGATGCCATGCTGCGCCAGACCGGGGCATTCTCCAGCCACGGGGAGACCGAAGAGCGCGTCATGGACTCCGGCGAACTCGAACGCGAAAAGGGCATCACCATCCTGGCCAAGAACACCACCGTGTTCTACTCCGGCCCGTCCGCCGACGGCGAGACCATCACCATCAACGTGATCGACACCCCCGGCCACGCCGACTTCGGCGGCGAGGTCGAGCGCGGCTTGTCCATGGTCGACGGCGTCGTGCTGCTGGTGGATTCCTCCGAGGGCCCGCTGCCGCAGACCCGCTTCGTGCTGCGCAAGGCGCTGGCCGCAAAGCTGCCGGTGGTCCTGCTGGTCAACAAGACGGACCGCCCGGACGCGCGTATCGACGACGTCGTCGCTGAGTCCATGGACCTGCTGCTCGGCCTGGCATCCGATCTGGCTGACGAGGTCCCGGACCTTGACCTCGACGCGGTGCTGAACGTGCCGGTGGTCTATGCCTCGGGTAAGGCCGGCCGCGCGTCGCTGACGCAGCCCGCCAACGGTACGCTGCCGGAGAATGAGGACCTGGAGCCGCTCTTCGCAACCATCATGGAGCACGTACCGGCGCCGGCCTATGACCCCAACGGAGTCCTGCAGGCCCACGTGACCAACCTGGACGCCTCCCCGTTCCTGGGCCGCCTGGCCCTGCTGCGCGTCCACAACGGCACGCTGAAGAAGGGCCAGACCGTCGCCTGGGCGCGTGCGAACGGCGAGCTGAAGAACGTCCGCATCTCCGAACTGCTGGCCACCAAGGGCCTGTCCCGCGTTCCGGCCGAATCCGCAGGACCGGGCGAGATTGTGGCCGTCGCCGGGATCGAAGAGATCACCATCGGCGAAACCCTGACCGATGCCGAGAACCCCCAGCCGCTGCCCCTGATCACGGTGGACGATCCGGCGATCTCCATGACCATCGGTATCAATACCTCCCCGCTGGCCGGCAAAGTGAAGGGTGCGAAGGTAACCGCCCGCCAGGTCAAGGACCGGCTGGACAAGGAGCTGATCGGCAACGTCTCCCTGCGGGTGCTGCCTACCGAGCGCCCCGATGCATGGGAAGTCCAGGGCCGCGGTGAGCTGGCACTGGCCATCCTGGTCGAGCAGATGCGCCGCGAAGGTTTTGAGCTGACCGTGGGCAAGCCCCAGGTGGTCACCCGGACCGTGGACGGCAAGATCCACGAGCCGATGGAACACATGACCATCGACGTGCCGGAGGAATTCCTCGGCGCGGTGACCCAGCTGCTGGCCGCCCGCAAGGGCCGCATGACCAACATGGCCAACCATGGCACCGGCTGGGTCCGCATGGAGTTCCTTGTTCCTGCGCGCGGCCTGATTGGCTTCCGTACCCGCTTCATGACCGACACGCGCGGTGCGGGCATCGCGTCCTCCTATTCCGAAGGCTACGAGCCGTGGGCCGGGGAAATCGAGTACCGCACCAACGGTTCGATGATCGCCGACCGCGCCGGCGTGGTCACGCCGTTTGCCATGATCAACCTGCAGGAACGCGGGTCTTTCTTCGTCCAGCCGACCTCCGAGGTCTACGAGGGCATGATCGTCGGCGAGAACTCGCGCGCGGATGACATGGACGTCAACATCACGAAGGAAAAGAAGCTGACCAACATGCGTGCGGCGTCCTCGGACAGCTTCGAAAACCTGACTCCGCCGCGCACCCTGACGCTGGAGGAATCGCTCGAGTTCGCCCGCGAGGACGAATGTGTTGAAGTTACCCCGGAAGCCATCCGCATCCGGAAGGTGATCCTGGACGCCAACGAGCGCAATAAGGCAAACCGCGCCCGCGCGAAGGCCTAAAGTAGTCATATGACTCAGCAGTGGCAACCCATCAATGGTGGGTTGCCACCTGCAGTTAACGGACGCGCGGAAGGACCGGCGAACGACGGACCGCAGCAGCAGACCGCGGACCGCCGGCCTTCCGCGCTGCCCGAGGCGACGAAGCTGGGGGCGGTGAGTGCCGTCGTCGTTGGCGCCTTGGTGGCGGCGGGGCTGGGAACTGCGCTCCACGCCCAGTTGCTCTACGTCGGCGAAACAGCGTTGCCCGTGGGTGCCGTCGCGGCGCTGGCATTCAGCGGCAGCACCGCGCTCTTCGCCGGCATGTGGGCCGGCCGGGTCTGGGTCACCGCCCTGACTGGCGTGCTGACCTACCTTCTCGTGGGCTTCTTCGCCACGGCCCGGCGCAGTTCGATCCTGATCATCACGGGGGATACCCGGGGCCTGGACCTGGCGTCGGCAACGGCAGGCAATATCTGGATCTTCGGTATTGCGGTCGTCACCGTCGGCGCTGTCCTCATCGCGCTGCGCGTCCTGCATCCGCGCCGCCGCAAGGGCCGCCGGCGGGCGTAACGGGCTGCCGGTCCGCTAGTCCGTGGGCCGGCCGCCGCGCGCGGTCCTTGGCTGCGGGGCCGGCGGGACCTGCTTTGCTGCCACCACCAGTTCAAAGGGCACGACGACGGCCCCCCGGCGGGTTGCCACGGTGCAGCCGGAGGAATCCAAGGCGGTGAGGGGGCCCAGGGCGTCCGTGAACCCGGAGCCGATCCGGTAGCGGACCACCACGCGCGTGCCCAGGGGCAGGCGGCGGAGGGCCTCGGCGGCGGGTGTTGGACTCATCACTTCATGGTACGCGGGGAGTGCCGGTTGGAGGATAATGTGGGATTGCAACTAACGTTGAGGTACCGCCGCTGAGGCAGCACGGAATGAGGCCGCCTGAAGTCAGGCTGCAGGGAATCCAGAAAGGTCGGGACGTGACGTACGTAATCGCACAGCCGTGCGTGGATGTTAAAGACAAGGCATGCATTGAAGAATGCCCGGTGGACTGCATCTATGAAGGCGAACGCTCCCTGTATATCCATCCGGACGAATGCGTTGACTGCGGCGCCTGCGAACCGGTCTGCCCTGTTGAAGCCATCTACTACGAGGACGACGTTCCGGAGGAATGGGCCGACTACTACAAGGCCAACGTAGAGTTTTTCGATGATCTGGGCTCACCCGGCGGCGCTGCCAAGATCGGCAACACCGGCAAGGACCACCCGCTGATCGCCGTCCTGCCGCCCCAGAACCAGGAAGCATGAGCCCGGCTCCTGCAGCCGGCGCAGGCCGGAAACAGTTTGGGCTGGCGCTTCCGGAATACCCGTGGAATGCCATGGAGCCGTACGCGGCGAAGGCCGCTCATCATCCGGACGGGGCGGTGAACCTGTCCATCGGCACACCTGTGGATCCGACCCCGGAGATCATCCAGCAGGCCCTGAGGGCAGCCGCGGACGCGCCCGGCTACCCGACGACGCACGGCACTGCCGCACTGCGGGAGGCGATCGCGGACTGGTTCGCCCGCCGCCGGAACGTCCCGGACCTCGATCCTGCGGCCGTCATGCCGACCGTCGGTTCGAAGGAATTCGTGGCGTGGCTGCCCATGCTGCTGGGGCTGGGAGCGGGCGACGTCGTCGTACGCCCCGCCGTGGCCTATCCCACCTATGACATCGGGGCGCTGCTGGCCGGTGCCACGCCGGTGGCTGCCGATGATCTTGACGAGCTTGACGCCGCCACCCGCGCCCGCGTCCGCTTGGTCTGGGTGAATTCGCCCGGGAATCCCACCGGCACCGTCCGCAGCCGCGAATCCCTGAAGGCACTGGTGGACCAGGCCCGCGGGCTGGACGCCGTCGTAGCTTCGGATGAATGCTACGCGGAGCTGGGCTGGGGGGAGTGGGACACCGCGCGGGGAGGCAAGCCGGTCCCGTGCGTGCTGGATCCGTTCGTCAGCGGCGGCAGCAACGAGGGGCTGCTGTCCGTCTATTCGCTGAGCAAGCAGTCGAACCTGGCCGGCTACCGTGCCGCCTTCGCTGCCGGTGACGCGGAACTGATGGCGAACCTGGTCAACAGCCGCAAGCACGCCGGAATGATTGTGCCTTTTCCGGTGCAGGAGGCGATGCGCGCGGCGCTGGCGGATGACGGGCACGTCGCGGAGCAAAAGGACCGCTACCGCTCCCGGCGGGAGCGGCTGCTGCCGGCGCTGGAGCGGTTCGGCCTGCGGATCGAGCATTCCGAGGCCGGACTGTACCTCTGGGCCACGGCTGGGGAGGATACCTGGGCGACGGTCGAGCGGTTCGCCGCACTTGGAATGGTCGTGGGCCCGGGCATTTTCTACGGTGACGCCGGCGACGGCTACGTCCGCATCGCGCTGACCGGATCCGATGAGCGGATCGATGCCGCGGTCCAGCGGCTGGCGCAAGCGTAGCCTAAGCGTGAAGTGGGTCACGTTCAAGTGGATTGTGGCTAAAATCCGGCACATGGATTAGTGCACTCGGCCCAACTGCGGGTAGCGTTTAGCTGAATGCGCATATAAGGGGTGCGGATGATGTCGGCGCCCGTGTGCAGATATTTTCGAACACCTCCTGAAGGGGATTCTATGTCTGAGCAGAACGGTGCCAGCCTGAACTACGACGGCGGCCAGCTCAACCTCGCCCGCATCCAGGCGGCTGAAGGCAATGATGGCTTCGATGTATCCAAGCTTCTGAAGGAAACCGGAGCGGTCACCTTCGACCCGGGATTCATGAACACGGCCGCCACCACTTCCGCCATCACCTATATCGACGGCGACGCGGGGATCCTGCGTTACCGCGGCTACCCGATCGAGGAGCTGGCCCAGCATTCGAGCTTCCTGGAAGTCTCTTACCTGCTGATCTACGGCAACCTTCCGACGCCGGCCGAACTGGAGGCCTTCGACCACCGGATCCGCCGCCACACCCTGCTCCACGAAGACCTCAAGGGCTTCTTCGGCGGTTTCCCCCGCGACGCGCACCCGATGCCGGTCCTGTCCTCGGCGGTGTCGGCGCTCTCGACGTTCTACCAGGACTCCCTGGACCCGTTCGACGACGAGCAGGTTGAGCTGTCCACGTTCCGCCTGCTGGCAAAGCTGCCGGTCATCGCTGCCTATGCGCACAAGAAGTCCATCGGCCAGCCGATGCTCTACCCGGACAACTCCATGAACCTGGTGGAGAACTTCATGCGCCTGTGCTTCGGCCTTCCGGCCGAGCCGTACGAGCTCGATCCGGTCATGGTCAAGGCTCTGGACCTGCTGCTGATCCTGCATGCGGACCACGAGCAGAACTGCTCCACCTCCACCGTCCGCCTGGTCGGCAGCTCCAACGCGAACATGTTCGCCTCCGTCTCCGCAGGCATCAACGCCCTCTTCGGCCCGCTGCACGGCGGTGCCAACGAAGCCGTGCTCAATATGCTGCGCCAGATCCAGGCCACCGGCATGCAGCCCGAGGACTTCATGGAGAAGGTCAAGAACAAGGAAGGCGGTGTGAAGCTCATGGGCTTCGGGCACCGCGTCTACAAGAATTACGATCCGCGGGCCAAGATCGTCAAGGCGACAGCGCATGAGATCCTCAGCAAGCTCGGCGGCAACGACGAACTGCTGGACATCGCGATGCGGCTGGAGGAGAAGGCCCTGGCCGACGATTACTTCATCCAGCGCAAGCTGTACCCGAACGTGGACTTCTACACCGGCCTGATCTACAAGGCCATGGGTTTCCCGGAGAAGATGTTCACGGTGCTGTTCGCCATCGGCCGCCTGCCCGGCTGGATCGCGCAGTGGCGCGAAATGATCAAGGATCCGCAGACCAAGATCGGCCGTCCGCGCCAGCTCTACACGGGTGAGCTGGAACGGCAGTACCCGGCCCGCTAGGCCACTCCAGTAATTCTCGAAAAACCGCTGGGCCCTGGATCAAATCCGGGGCCCAGCGGTTTCGTGTCTTCGTAAGCGCGCAGCTATTGCGCGTAGCCCATTGGGTTGTTCTTCTGCCAGCGCCAGTGGTCTTCGCACATCTCGTCCAGGTTCCTGGTCGCAGCCCACTCCAGGTCGGCCAGGGCGGCGGAGGAATCCGCCCAGAATGCCGGTACATCCCCGGGGCGCCGGTCGGTGACCTCATAGGCGAGTTCATGGCCGACGGCCTTTTCGAAGGAGCGCAGGACCTCGAAGACTGAGGAGCCCTTGCCGGTGCCAAGGTTCCAGCGGTGCACGCCGGGGTGTGCCGGCAGATAGTTCACGGCGGCCACATGGCCCTGGGCCAGGTCCACGACATGGATGTAGTCGCGCAGGCAGGTGCCGTCGTGGGTGTCGTAGTCGCCGCCGAAAACCATGAGCTTCTCCCGGCGGCCCACGGCCACCTGGGCGATGAACGGGACAAGGTTGTTGGGGATGCCTTGCGGGTCTTCGCCGATCCTGCCCGACTCATGGGCACCTACCGGATTGAAGTAGCGCAGCAGGGCGATCTGCCAGCGCGGATCCGCAGCCCCGATGTCGGAAAGAATGTCCTCGATTTGCTCCTTGGTGCGGCCGTAGGGGTTGTTCGCATCCAGGGGCATGTGCTCGATGTATGGCACCGGATTGTTCTCGCCATAGACCGTGGCCGAGGAACTGAAGACAATACTGCGGACGCCGTGCTGCTCCATGGCGCGCAGCAGGTTGATGCTGCCTGCGACGTTGTTGTGGTAGTACCGCAGCGGCTCGGCCACGGATTCGCCGACGGCCTTCAGGCCGGCGAAATGGATCACGCTGTCCACCGGGGCCGCCGTGAAAACACGGTCCAGGCCGGCTTGGTCCAGCAGGTCGATCTCATGGAAATCGACCGACTTGCCGGTCAGTTCCTCCACCCGGTTCAGGGATTCCCGGCTCGAGTTGGAGAGATTGTCCAGGACCACGACCTCGTGCCCGGCCTCCAGCAGGCTCAACACTGTATGGGATCCTATGTAGCCGGTACCGCCGGTCACCAAAATTCTCATGGCTTCAGCCTAGTTGGCCGGCAAGGCCAGGCAGCGCAGGGACATGTAGAGACCCGACACACTTGGGTCTACCCTAGTAAATTAGGAGCATTGCAAGGCTGCAGAAGGGCTGGCTGATGGTGCATCATGTAGGCGGACCGGGATGGGGCATAACCGTTGACACCAACGGAATGATGCTGATGGCTTTGTACTTCCGGGATGTGGCCGGAATGCTGGGAGCGGGCAAACCCGCAGTGTCGCCGGTCCGTCCCGCTGTGCATGCGGCGGATCCCCGGCAGCTGACGTCCCACAAGGGTGGACCGGACGCGCTGCGTGCGGAATGGGAGTACTGGTGGGAGCAGCTGGTAATGGAGCATCCGGATGCCCGGACGGATCTGTCGCCGCCGGACTTTGATGAATTCAGCGAATTGCCTGCCCTTCAATGCCTGCTCCAGGCCCACTTCGGGGGTGCACTGACGTGGGCGAGGGAACGCCGGGACGAATACATGCGGCTCTCCCAGGCGCGTGAAGCCACGGGACGGAGCGCTTTGTTCGGCCAGCTCGTCGAGGACCGCGAGATGGAGCTGGGACGCAATGCGCGCAGCTTCGAACTCTCCGTCATCGAACTGCCCTTGAGCGAACCCCGGGCCTGGTACATCGAGCCGAACAAGGTCATCATGAGCCAGGAACTGGTCGAAGAGGAGCAGATCTTCCGGAGCTTCTTCCAGCCGGTGGTGGAGTTGCTCGTCTGAGGGCTATTCAGCCGAAGCGACGGTGACCAGGACCGTACCGTCGGGTGTTCCGGCACTTGACCAGCCGCCGTCGTCCCGGTTCCATTGCAACCCGGCGAAGGACACCGCCTCCACGTTCAGTGCCTTGGCGTTGGCCACGGCCCATTGGGCGGCGGCCCAGCCGAGCGTGTCAGCGGCTTCGATCCTCAGCGTCGCACCCTCCGCTGCGGCCGGCAGCGGGCCGAACACCTGTGAAAACGCGGCCTGCACCTGGGCCGGATCTCCCGGGTCTTTCGCCGTGCGAAGCACGCAGTTCAGGGATGCGGGGGAGTGCCCGGTCAGCGCCGAGGCAAAGGCACGGCCCTCGCCTTCATGGTCGGCATAGGCGTCAGGGAAGGCGCTGCGCTGGACGATCTGTGCGGCCTCGGTAATGGGCAGTGCCTCATAGCCGCCGACCTCGGCCAGCGCGTCATAGAACCGGCTGGCCGAGTAGACCGGATCCATGATCTGTTCTTCCGTGCCCCAGCCCTGGGACGGGCGCTGCTGGAATAGGCCGATTGAGTCCATGTCCCCGAAATCGATGTTGCGGAGCTTGGATTCCTGGATGGCGGTGGCCAGGGCGATCGATGCGGCCCGTGCCGGCAGGCCGCGCTGGACCGAGATCCCCGAGATCAGCGCCGCATTGGCGGCCTGGCCGGGGTCCAGTTCATAGGTCTCGGTGCCGACGACGGCCGTACACCGCTCGCGGACCAGCGCCTGAGTGGTGGTGAGGTAGTTGGCGGCGAGGTACACCCCGCCGCCAACCAGCGCCACGAGCAGGATCAGCACGGACACGGTCCGCAGACGGCGGCGCTCCTGATTACGTCCTGCGCGGCGTGCCACTGCTGTCTCCGGACGGTGCGTCAGTTTGCGTGCAAAGCCACGTTCAGTTCCACCGTCTGGCCCTTGCGGGGCAGGACCTCCACAGTGCCGGTGGCGGAATTGCGGCGGAACAGCAGGTTGGAGACGCCGGACAGTTCGACGGCCTTGACCTCGCGCGGTTCGGCGCCGGGGGTTTCGAACACCTTCACGCGGGTGCCGGCGGTCACGTACAGACCGGCCTCCACCACGCAGTCATCCCCGATGCTGATGCCGACGCCGGAGTTGGCTCCGAGGAGCACGCGTTCGCCGAGGCTGATCCGTTCCTTACCGCCGCCGGACAGGGTGCCCATGATGGAGGCGCCGCCGCCGATGTCCGTGCCGTCGCCGACGACGACGCCGGCGGAGATACGGCCCTCAACCATGGAGGTGCCCAGGGTGCCGGCGTTGAAGTTGACGAATCCCTCGTGCATGACGGTGGTGCCCTCAGCCAGGTGGGCACCGAGGCGGACGCGGTCCGCGTCCGCGATGCGGACGCCGCTGGGCAGAACATAGTCCACCATGCGGGGGAATTTATCCACGCCGTAGACGACGACGGGGCCCCGGCTGCGCAGCTTCAGGCGCGTGAGGTCGAAATTGCCGACGGCGCAGGGGCCGTAGTTGGTCCAGACGACGTTGGCCAACTTACCGAAAATGCCGTCCAGATTGAGGGAATTCGGCTTGACCAGCCGGTGGGAGAGCAGGTGGAGGCGGAGGTAGGCGTCCGCGGTGTCCGCGGGCGCCGCATCCAGGTCGATGTCGCGGGAGACGACTTCCTGCACCGTGCCGCGCCCGGAATCCGCGCCCTCCGCGGCCAGCGCGGCCAGCTCCTTTTCGACGCCGGCATGGTCACCGGCGGTGCCGAGGGAAGGCTGGGGATACCAGACGTCGAGGACGGTGCCGTCGGCGGCTACCGTCGCCAGGCCCAGGCCGTAGGCGCGGCGGGAAGCCGGGGAGGTGGGGTCTGCGGCGGCGGAAGTCGCGCCTGCTTCGGTGGTTGCGGGGCTTTCAGTCATGGCTCCCAGTCTACCGAGCGGCGGCGGCAGTTGTGGCCCGTGGCCCGCAGCCAACGCGCTGCCCAAAGGTAGGGTAGAGGGGTGACCGACTATGCTGCTGCCTTGGACCTGACGGACGATGTCGCCCTGCTGACCGCCGCGCTGATTGACATCAACAGTGTGTCCGGGAACGAAACAGCGCTGGCGGATGTCATCGAGGCAGCGCTGCGCAGCTGCGGGCACCTCCAGGTGCTGCGCGACGGGGACGCAATCATCGCCCGGACCAGCCTCGGCCGGGCCGAGCGCGTGATCCTGGCCGGCCATCTTGACACCGTACCGCTGCCCACGGTGCCCGGCTCGCGCGGGACCGTGCCCGGCAGCTGGGACAGCCTGGACGGAGCCGATCGGGACGTTCCCGGGCAGGGTATTCTCTACGGCCGCGGTGCCACGGACATGAAGGGCGGAGTGGCCGTCCAGTTGGCACTGGCCGCGACATTGCCGGAGCCCAGCCGGGACGTGACTTTCGTGTTCTACGACCATGAAGAAGTGGAAGCGTCGCTGAGCGGACTCGGCCGGCTGGTGGCGAACCATCCGCAGTGGCTGCAGGGCGACTTCGCGATCCTGCTGGAGCCCACGGACGGCACCGTGGAGGGCGGCTGCAACGGCACCATGCGCTTCGAGGCCACCACTATCGGCCGGGCGGCGCATTCGGCCCGGGCCTGGATGGGGGAGAACGCCATCCACGCCGCGGCCGAAATCCTGGCCCGGCTGCGTGACCATCAGCCTGCCACGATCACGGTGGATGGCCTGGATTACCGGGAAAGCCTCAACGCAGTGAAGATCCATGGCGGGACGGCGGGAAATGTCATCCCGGACCGGACCGTGGTGGAAATCAATTATCGTTTTGCTCCGGACAAGTCCGTGGAGCAGGCGGAGGCCTATGTGCGGGCCCTGCTGGACGGGTTCGACCTGGTCCGCACCGACGCCGCCGCAGGCGCGCGGCCCGGGCTCAACCACCCTGCAGCGGCGAGCTTCGTGGCGGCAGTCGGCGCGGAACCGAAGCCCAAGTACGGCTGGACCGACGTCGCACGCTTCAGCGCACTGGGCATCCCGGCGGTCAACTTCGGCCCGGGGGATGCGCTGCTGGCGCATTCGGACAATGAGCATGTGCCCGCGGAGGCCATCCGCGCCTGCCTGGCTGCCCTGCGGACCTGGCTGGCCTAGCGCAGCGCCGGCCCCACGGTGGCTTCGTCCGGCGGCTGCAGTTCCGTGTCCGCACCCAGCGGCCCTGCGAGCTTCGGGCTGCGGCGCATGCGGGACTCCACGTACTTGGCGATGCCGGCCAGGATCAGGCACAGGCCAATATAGATCACGCCGACCACCAGGGCGGCGGGAATGATCGGGGAACCGTACTGCACCTGCGAGCCGAAGAACTTGGCTTGGAACAGCAGCTCCTCATAGGTGACGATGAAGCCCAGCGCTGTGTCCTTGAGGATGACGACCAGCTGGGCGATGATCACCGGCAGCATGGACCGGACCGCCTGCGGCAGCAGGATGATGGACATCACATGGTGCTTGCGCAGGCCGATCGCATAGCCGGCTTCCTTCTGGCCGCTGGGAACGGCTTCGATGCCGGCACGGAACACCTCGGCCAGCACGGAGCCGTTGTACAGCGTCAGGCCGGTGACCACGGCGATGAAGGGCGTGATGCCTTCCACGCCGAGGGGCGGCAGGCCGTAGTACATGATCATCATGAGGATCAGCAGCGGAACGGCACGGAAGAGCTCGGTGAACCAGTGGCAGGGCGTGCTGATCCACTTGCGGTCGGAGAGCCGGCCGAAGGCCAGCACGATGCCGAGGACCAGGCTGAGCACGGCCGCCGAGGCGAAGGCCTGCAGCGTCGCCAGGGTTGCCTGCAGGATGGTCTGCTGCACCCGCGGGAAGGTGAACAGCTCCCACTTCGCGGCATCGAACTGGCCGCTGACCGCGAACCGGTAAACGATGAAGCCGGCAATGCCGAGGATGACCAGGGTGGCCAGCAGGCCCAGCAGGCGGTTCCGGCGGATGGCCTTGGGTCCGGGGGCATCAAAGAGGACGGAGCTCAACGTGCCACCTTCCATTTCTTTTCGAGGCGGTGCTGCAGGGTGGAGAGCAGCATGACAAGGAGCACGAAGAAGAGCGCGACCCACAGCAGCCCGACCAAGGCAGGCTCGCCGCGTTCGGACAGGTTGGCGCGGATGGCACCGGCTTCGGCGACCGAGAAGCCGGCGGCTACCGTGGTGTTCTTCAGCAGCGCAATGAACACGCTCATCAGCGGCGGAATCACCGCCCGGAACGCCTGCGGCAGGATGACCAGGGACAATGTCTGCATGAACGGCAGGCCGATGGCGCGGGCTGCTTCCGCCTGGCCCAGCGGTACGGTGTTGATGCCGGAGCGGATCGCCTCTGCGACGTAGGTTCCGGTGTACAGGCTCAGGCCGATGATCGCCAGGGTGATGAAGTCCAGGCTGGGCAGCCCGAGCTTGGGATAACCTAGCGCGAAGAAGAACAGCACCAGCGTCAGGGGTGTGTTGCGGATCGTGTTCACGTACAGGGTGCCGGCAGCCCGGGCGGCAGGAACCGGAGACACGCGCATGCCCGCCACGAGGGTTCCCAGGGCCAGCGCGAAGATGGCGGAGAAGAAGAACAGAATCGCGGTATTGCGGAACCCGGTCGTAAACAGATCGAGGTTGTCAAGCAGTGTGTCCACGGGTCACTGTCGCTTTCGATGGACGTTCGGGAGGAAGGGTGCTGCAGCGGGGCAGGTGGTGCCGCCGGGCGGCACCACCTGCTGTCTGCCTGGACGTTTTTAGTAGTCGTCGACTGCCGGCTGCTCGACCTGGGTGCCGGACTGGCCCAGGGTGCTGTCATAGATGGCGGACCAGGTCTCGCCGCCGTCCGTCAGCTTCTGGTTGAAGAAGTGGCGCAGCGCGTCGTCGCCCTTGGGAAGTCCGATGCCGTAGCGTTCCTCGGTGAACGGCTCGCCCACGACCTTCAGCGCCTCCGGCTCCTGCGCGGCGTAGCCGATCAGGATGGCCTGGTCGGTGGTCACAGCGTCGGCCTGGCCGCTCTTGAGGGCTTCGACGCACTGGGAGTACGTTTCGAACTCGGTGGTTTCGGTGTCCGGGAAATTCGCCTTGATGTTCTGGATGGGGGTCGAACCGGTGGCGGAGCAGACGTTCTTGCCGGCCAGATCCGCTTCGCTGGTGATCTCTTCATTGTCGGCGGCCACCAGCAGGCCCTGGCCGGTGATGAAGTACGGACCGGCGAAGTCGATCTGCTGCTTGCGGTTGTCCGTGATGGAGTAGGTGCCGACGTAGTAGTCGACGTCGCCGTTGGTGATCGCGGACTCGCGGTTCGCGGACGGAATCGCCTTGAACTCGATCTGGTCTTCGCCCAGGCCCAGTTCCGCCGCCATCCACCGGGCGATCTCAATATCGAAGCCGGCGTATTCGCCCGTGGCGGCATCCTGGAAGCCGAGGCCCGGCTGGTCCTGCTTGACCCCGACCACCACCTTGTCGGCGGCCTGGATGCTGTCGAACGTCGGGCTGCCGGTCAGCTGGACATCGCTGGCTACGGTGTAGGGAGCATCGCCGCCGCCCTCGCTGCCGGCTTCAGTGGTACCGCCACCGCAGCCGCTCAAGGCCAGGGCTGCCGCGGCAAAGGCGGCGAAGACCGGGGCTTTCCTCGTTAGCGGCGCCTTCTTCATGATTGTCTTCATCGGTTTCCTTTCGTTGGCCGGCCTTGCGCTGCCGGCCGCTGGATAGTCACATTCGGCGGTTGTTGGTCATTTCAGGATCTTGGAGAGGAAATCCTTCGCGCGGCTGCTCTGCGGGTTGGTGAAGAATTCCTCCGGGGAGGCCTGCTCGACGATCTGTCCGTCCGCCATGAACACCACCCGGTCCGCTGCCTTGCGGGCAAAACCCATTTCGTGGGTCACGACGATCATGGTCATGCCTTCCTTGGCCAGCTGCACCATGACATCGAGGACCTCGTTGATCATCTCCGGATCCAGCGCGGACGTGGGCTCGTCGAAGAGCATGACCTTGGGCTTCATGGCCAGGGCGCGGGCGATGGCCACACGCTGCTGCTGGCCGCCGGAGAGCTGGGCCGGCAGCTTCGGGGCCTGGTGCCCGACGCCGACACGGTCGAGCAGCTTCATCGCCTCGGCCTCGGCTTCGCTCTTCTTCATGCCCTTGACCTTGATCGGACCCAGCGTCACGTTCTCCAGGATGGTCTTGTGCGCAAACAGGTTGAAGGACTGGAACACCATGCCGACGTCGGCCCGCAGCCTGGCCAGCTCCCTGCCCTCCGACGGCAGCTTCCGGCCGTCGATGGTGATCTCGCCGCCGTTGATGGCTTCCAGCCGGTTGATCGCCCGGCACAACGTCGACTTCCCCGACCCGGAAGGACCGATGACAACGACGACCTCGCCCCGCTTGACTTCCAGGTTGATGTTCCTCAGGACGTGCAGGTCTCCAAAATGCTTATTGACGTTCTTCAGGGCCACCAGCGCCGTGGATGTGGCCGTAGTGGAGTCAATCGGTGCATCAGTTGTCATGTCATGACCCTATGGAATGTTGTGCCTGCAGTCACGTGATGTATCACATATTGTGATATAGCCCACGGTTGTCCTTGCAGCAGACACTATTGCGTGGGAATACACCGGGCTGCCAAAGGTCCAGGGCGGGCGCAACTGGACTAGCCTAGATCCATGGTGAACGACGAACATGCAGGTCAGGGCCACCCGCTGTCCCGACGCAAGGGCTCGGTCGAGCTGCGCCGCAGCCAGGCCGAGGTGGCCCAGGCGGACCGCTACCTGCTGGACACCAAGGACGGGGCGGACTTCACGCACACTGATCCATGGCGCGTCCTGCGGATCCAGAGCGAATTCGTTGAAGGCTTCGGGACCTTGGCTCAGATCGGACGGGCGGTCAGCGTTTTCGGTTCCGCACGCACACGGCCCGGCAGCGACTACTACCAGATCGCCGAGAAGATCGGCCGCCTGCTGGTCGAAGCCGGTTTTGCCGTCATCACCGGCGGTGGGCCCGGATCGATGGAAGCGGCCAACAAAGGCGCCTGCGAAGGGGGCGGAGTTTCGGTCGGCCTGGGTATCGAATTGCCGTTTGAACAGGGCATGAACGACTGGGTGGACCTGGGCATCAACTTCAGGTACTTTTTCGCCCGCAAGACGATGTTCGTCAAGTACGCCCAGGGATTCATCGTGATGCCGGGCGGCTTCGGGACCTTGGACGAACTGTTCGAAGCTATGGTCCTGGTCCAGACGCAGAAGGTCACGTCCTTCCCCATCGTGCTGATCGGCCGGGACTTCTGGGGGCCGCTGTGGGACTGGGTGCGGCACACCCTTGTCGACGACGGCATGATTTCCGAATCCGACCTGAACCTGGTCCACCTGGTGGACGATCCGGCCGAAGCCGTCCAGCTGATCATCGCCGACAGCGCCCAGCACCATGATCCCGACCGCCAGTCGGAGGTCCGCAGGTCCCCGTCTGGGACCATTGATCTGTGAGCACTTTCCTTGTTTTCCTGGCCATTGTGGTTGCCGGCGCTGCCGGCCTGCTGATCGTCGGCGGGTTCCGCCGCCGCCCGCAGGCCGAAGTGCCGGATGCCAACGGGAACGACGGCGGCGGGGCGCCGGGGGCCGTGGCCGAACCCGGGGGTGCCGGGCAGGCCGCGACCGGCGAGCCGGTGACCGGACAGGCCTCGGACAGGACCGCCGTCGGACCTTCCGATGACGGCCACGCGCCATGGCAGCGCGGGGAAGTTGCGGCACTGGCGGGGCTCACGGAGCCGCTGCCCAACCTGCCTCCCGTCCTGCTGCCGGACCGCCCCCGGGCGGCGGACATTGACCAGCTGCGGTTCTCCGTGGCGTTCCGCGGATACCGGATGGACCAGGTGGATGAGGTACTGGACCGGCTGCGCGCCGAACTGGCCGCCCGGGAAGCCGAGATCCGCGACCTGCAGGCCGAA
Organism: Arthrobacter sp. B0427-1-12; assembly: GCF_059092905.1. Classification (NCBI taxonomy): domain Bacteria; kingdom Bacillati; phylum Actinomycetota; class Actinomycetes; order Micrococcales; family Micrococcaceae; genus Arthrobacter; species Arthrobacter sp. B0427-1-12. The sequence goes on from NZ_JBNHIC010000002.1 coordinate 135,136, forward strand.
GCATGGCGGCAGCGGTGAGCTCTCCGGCTACCGGAAACGACGGGAAGATCCGGTGCGGCTGGGCCGCGGCCACCGTGGAGTACCAGGCGTACCACGACCGGGAATGGGGCCGTCCGGTAGCCGGCGATGCCGCAATCTTCGAGCGCCTGAGCCTGGAGGCGTTCCAGTCCGGACTGAGCTGGCTCACTATCCTGCGCAAGCGGGAGGCATTCCGTGCCGCCTTCGCCGGTTTCGACCCGGCCGTCGTGGCTACCTTCGGCGAGGCCGACATTGAACGGCTGATGGGTGATGCGGGCATTGTGCGGAACCGGGCCAAGATCCTGGCTACCATCGCCAATGCGCAGGCCGTACTGCAGCTGCCGGAGGGGGAATCCCTGGCCGCCCTGCTGGAACGGTACCGTCCGCGGCCGCGGCCGGCGCCGGCGACGACGGCCGACATCCCGGCGGCCACGGCCGAATCCACCGCACTGGCCAAGGCGCTGAAGCAGCACGGCTTCCGCTTTGTCGGGCCCACCACCGCCTATGCGACCATGCAGGCGATTGGACTGGTCAATGACCATCTGGCCAAGTGCTGGGTCCGCAATGCGCCCTGAAGCGAAGTCCGACCCAACGGTGGAAGCCGGGCAGCCCCCGGGCACCCTGCGGCAGGCGTTCGGGCGGGTGGCTGCGCGGGCGGAAAGCTGGCCCTGGTACGTCCAGATCGCCCTCATCTACCTGGCGGCCCGGGCTGTCTCGCTGGCCATTTTCGTGGCGGTGGCGCGGCAGCAGGGACCCAACCCGTGGTATGGCGCGGAGCCCAGCTACTGGGAGTTCATCAATATCTGGGACAGCGCATGGTACCGGACGATTTTTTCCGAAGGCTATCCCACGGACATTCCACGTGATGCCTCGGGGGCGGCCACCGAGAACGCCTGGGCATTCTACGCGCTGTTCCCGTTCACGGTCCGGGCCCTTTCAGGGCTGACCGGACTGGGATGGGACGTGCTGGCTCCGCTCGTTGCGGGGCTGGCCGGACTGGGTGCGGCGCTGGTCATCTACCGGCTGTTCCGCGTCTTTGCCGGCCACGGCACAGCGGCCTGGGGCGTCGTCTTCGTCTCCACCTTCCCGGTTTCGCCCATCCTGCAGGTACCGTACGCGGAGTCACTGCACCTGCTGCTGCTGGCTTCGGCGCTCTACCTAGTGGTCGTGGGCCGCTGGCTGGCGGCGGTTCCCGTCGTCATATTGATGTCCCTGGCGCGGCCGGCGGGCGTTCCGTTTGCCGCGATGCTCAGCTGCCTCCTCGTGTACCGCTGGTGGACCGGACGGCGGGCGGCGGAGCCGGACGGGAGTGGCCTGCTGCCGCTGCTGGTGCTGACCGCGGCGGCGGGAATCTCGGCCCTGGCCTGGCCGCTGATTGCCTGGGCGGTCACCGGAGAGTTGACGGCCTACACAGATACGGAGACTGTGTGGCGCGGCGGCGGCCTGGTGCTGTTCGCGCCTTGGTTCGAGACCGGCAGCATGCTGTTCGGGCCGATCCTGGGTGCAGCGGCCCCGGTCGTGCTGGCCTTGGCCTTCGCACTCTGCCTCCGGTCAGCGCCTGTGCGCCGCATCGGCGTGGAAATGCGCCTGTGGTGCGCCGCCTACATGCTGTACCTGCTCGCTTTCCTCCATCCGCAGACGAGCACCTTCAGGCTGCTGCTGCCGCTGTTCCCGCTGGCCCTCGGCGCAGCGTTCCTGTCCCGCTCCCAGGCCTACCGTGGGACCGTGGCGGTGATGTTCGTGCTGCTGCAGATCGTCTGGGTCAGCTGGCTCTGGCAGTGGACGCAACTGCCCGGAGGCGGGGACTATCCGCCGTGATGGCGTGCTCCACGCCACTTCCCGGATTCGCACCGCATGCCGATCTACGGGATAATGAAGACGAATGAAGGCACGGCGTCCTGTTGTGCCGCCGTGTGGCAGATGTTGACGTACAGCCGGGCCGCAAGCCCGGCTGCGCACTGTGGAAGGGAAATTCCAGATGGCTGCGATGAAACCACGAACCGGTGACGGACCTATGGAAGTCACCAAGGAGGGGCGCAGCCTGATCATGCGGGTGCCGATCGACGGCGGCGGCCGCCTGGTCCTGGAACTGAATGCCGAAGAAGCCGGCAAGCTTAAAGACTGCCTGCTCAGCGCCACCGATTAGGCGCTGTGATGAGCCCCGCCTGGAAGCCTTCGGCCCGGACGTCCGCGGCCCGCGGCGCCGGGGCCCGGACCAAGGCGGTGCTGGAGTCGGCACTGCACGCTCCGGCGCCTACCGTCATCCATGTGCTGCCCTCGGGAGCATCCGCGGGCGGACAGGGTGTGCCGGCGCAGGGTGTGTCCGCACAGGGCAACGCAGCCGATATCCTCGTCGTGCCGATTGGAGCGCAAGAGGCCACGCCGCAGCCCCGCCAAGGCGCTGTGGAAGCAGCCATCGCCTATGACGTGGACGTGGCGACCCGCGCCGACGCCGGCGGAATCACCGGCAAGGCCGGCGAAATCCTCACCGTCGAGGCTCCAAAACCACCTACGGACCGGACCGGGGCCCTGGCACCGAAGTTACTGTTCCTGGGCGTGGGAGATGCTTCAGCGGCGAGCCTTCGCAAGGCCGGCGCGGCCCTGGCGAAAGCCACTGTCGGTGCGGGTACCGTGCGCTCGACCGTCGTGGACGGGCTGGCGGAACAGGCGCAGGAAGCCTTCGTCGAAGGCTTCCTGCTGGGGGGTTACCGACCGCCCCGCGCCGGCGTGGCCGCGGCGCCGAAGCCGATGGCAGCGCGGCTGGAACTGACAGGGGCGTCGGCCGGGGCCGTGGAGCAGGCGGTCAGCACGGCGGCGGCCACCTGGTTGGCCCGCAGCCTGGCCAACATGCCGTCCAACATCAAGAATCCGCACTGGATGGCTGAGCAGTGCCGGCGGATCGCCGGCGACGCCGGCCTCGGCATCCGGGTCTGGGACCGCGGACAGCTGGCGGCCGAGGGCTTCGGCGGGATCCTGGCGGTCGGTGCCGCATCGGCGTCCGAACCCCGCCTGGTCCAGCTCTCCTACACCCCGCAGCGGCCGGACCGGAATTCCAGGCACATCGTGCTGCTGGGCAAGGGCATCACCTTCGACAGCGGCGGCGTTTCGCTCAAGCCGCGTGAGTCGATGGCCTCGATGAAGGCGGACATGGCCGGCTCCGCGGCGGTCCTGGCCGCCGTCGCGGCAGCAGGCGCCGCCGGCGTCCGGCACCGGGTTACCGCGCTGCTGGCACTGGCGGAGAATTCGCTGGGCGCAGCGTCGTACCGCCCCGGAGACGTCGTGACCTCCTACGGCGGAACGACGATCGAAATCGGAAACACCGATGCCGAAGGCCGGATTGTGCTGGCCGACGGGCTCTCCTACGCTGCGGCGCAGCTGGCGCCGGATGTTCTGGTGGACGTGGCCACGCTGACCGGTGCCGCTGCCCTGGGGCTGGGCCGCCGGCATGCCGCGCTGTTCAGCAACACCCCGGCCCTGGTCGAAGCGTTCCGGCACGCGGCCGACGCTTCGGGGGAGAAGGTCTGGCCGATGCCGCTGGTCCAGGAATACGCCTGGGCCATGGAATCTTCCGTGGCGGACCTGGCGCACATCCCGCCCGCCGGCGCGAAAATGGGCGGCGGCTCAATCTTCGCGGCGCTGTTCCTGCAGGAGTTCGTCGGGCGGATTCCCTGGGTGCATCTGGACATCGCCGGACCGGCGCAGGCCGCGGCGGACGAGGACGAGGTCGTCAAGGGCGCCACCGGCTACGGAACCCGCCTGCTGCTGTCCTACCTCCGCGACTGGGCCTGAGGTCTACTTGCTGGCGGCCTTCTTGACCGCCAGCAGCAGGCCGTCGCCGGTTGGCAGCACAGCGGAAAAAAGTTCTTCGTTCTCCCGAATGGCCTTGCCGACCTGACGCAGCGTATTGGTGGTAGCATCCCGGATGGCCGGATCCGACACTTTGTCCTGGTCCAGTGCATCGTTGACGATGAGCAGTCCGGAGGGCTTGAGCAGACGGACGGCCTGCTCCACATAGCGCGGGAACGAGGGCTTGTCCGCGTCGATGAACACCATGTCGTAGGCCGCATCGGTCAGCCGGGGCAGGACGTCGCCGGCACGCCCGGAAATGGTGCGCGTGCGGTTGCCGGGGATGCCTGCCTCGGCAAAAGCCTCGCGGGCGGCCCGTAAATGGTCGACGTCGGAATCGATGGTGGTCAGCACGCCGGCCGGTGCCAGGCCGCGCAGCAGGGACACACCCGATACGCCGGCCCCTGCCCCCAATTCCACCACGGTCTGGGCCTTGGAACTGGCCGCAAGGACAGTGAGCGCCGCGGCCACGCCGGTGCTGACCGGCGTCACGCCGAGTTCGAAGGAGCGCTCACGGGCGCGCAGCAGAACCTCATCCTCGGTCGGCAGTGCCTCCGTGTAGGACCAACTGGTCTGCTTATCCGCGCTCATGCATCATCACCTTCGGTTCGGTCAATGTCCCTCCAAGCCTACTGCCAACGGAGGGCGGTTTAATAAAGGGCCATACCCGGCGCAGCGGCAGGCTGCTAACAGGAAACTCCCAGCTTGATCGGCGAAGATACTTACTCGGGCCCAGAGGGGAGTAATGATGTCCAGGACTCAAACGGTAGCAGTGGCGGAGGCAGCCCAGACACCCGACGCCGCCTGGGTGGCACCCTCGTGGGAGGAAGTGGTCACCACTTACTCGCCCCAAGTCTATAGGCTGGCCTACCGCCTCACCGGCAACAAGTTCGACGCCGAAGACCTCACCCAGGAGGTATTCGTCAGGGTCTTCCGTTCGCTCGCGAATTTCAAGCCGGGGACCCTGGACGGCTGGCTGCACCGCATCACCACGAATCTTTTCCTGGACCAGGCCCGCAGGAAGACCCGGATCCGCTTCGACGGGCTGGCCGAGGACGCCGAAAGCCGGCTGCCGACCCTGCAGCCGGGACCGGAGCGCAGCTTCGAATTCAACAATCTTGACATCGACATCCAGTCGGCCCTCGAGGAGCTGCCGCCCGACTTCCGTGCCGCCGTCGTGCTCTGTGACCTTGAGGGGCTTTCCTATGATGAAGTTGCCGAGGCGCTGGGAGTCAAGCTGGGTACCGTCCGCTCCCGGATCCACCGGGGCCGGACCCTGCTCCGGGAAAAGCTCGCGCATCGGGATCCCCGTCCGCCGCGGGCGGCCGCACCGCGGCTGAAGCTGTCCCGGATTGCCGGCATCAGCTGAATGCCGATGGTTCACCCCGAACGTCACCTCCTTGAGTACCTCGACGGCGAACTTCCCGTCCACCAGGTCGCGGGCCTGGAACGCCACCTGGCCCGGTGCGAACGCTGCCGGAAGCGGGTGGAGCAGCATCGGCTGATCAAGCACAGGCTGCGCAGCATGGCGGTGCCAGGCCAGCACAGCGAGCTCAGTCACCGGATCCTGGAGCGCACCCGCCTCGCTGCCGGCCGGCCGGATATCCATGGCAGTGCCGATCCCCAGGGCCGTTACGGCACCCCGGAACAGTGGCCCGATGCTGCACGCCAACGGCTGCGGTACCGGGGCTCCGGGCGGCGGCAGGACCGGGACGGACACTTCGTGCGGCCGGGGCGCAGGGCCGGCGTCGCAGTGGGCAGCGCACTGGTTGCCGTCACCGCAGCGACGCTGGCGGGTGCCTATATGATCGGGGGCGAGCCGTCGCTGGAGGCAGGCTCCACGAACAGTGTTACCTCAGGCTGGTCCGCCATCATGGACCTCCAACGGCTGACCCTGGCCGGTGCGGACATTGAAGCGCTGCGCACCGAGGGCTGGAACTGTCCGGAACTGAAGGGGATGGGGTTCAGGCTGGACTCCGCCCGGGCAGTGCGTATCGGCGGCGAACCGGCGCTGGAACTGGTCCTGGTCAACGGCGCCAAGTCGGTGACGATCACCGAACAGCGCCGGTCACAACCGGCGGCCGATCCGCAGCGGCCGCCTGTCAACGCGGTGACGGCCCATTCGGTGACGGCCGACGGGTTCGAACGGATCGGCGGGACCGAACTGGAAATGTGGGCCAAGCCCGGCAGCCCCTGGCAGGTCGTGCTCGATTTGGACGATGTCACCTACACCATAACTTCCTCGCTGCCCGTGTCGGAGATGCCGCGGGCAGTAGCGGGCATCGTGGTGACGGAACGGGCGCAGCTGGCCGGAGTGCCGCAGCCCAAGCCCGCCGATCCGGTTCAGCGGATCCAGCGCGGGCTGGTAAAAATGCTGTCGCCGGACGGAATTGGCTGAGTACGGCGTCTCAAGTGGCCGCTGGTTGAGGGGAAAAGGTAGTCTTCATTCGTGTTCGGAATTAACGGTGGGGAATTCATATTGCTGGCGATTATCGCCGTCATGGTGCTTGGCCCCGAGCGCCTTCCCCAGTATGCGGCCCAGCTGGGCCGTCTGGTGCGTGAACTGCGCCGCATGGCCACGGGAGCGCGTGAACAGCTCCGCGAAGAAGTAGGCCCTGAATTCGACGACGTCGACTGGCGCAAGCTCGATCCCCGCCAGTACGATCCCCGCCGCATCATCAAGGAAGCGCTGCTGGAGGATCTGGAGGACGCCAACCCGTTTGCGAAGCCCGGCGCGGGCCCCCGGTCGGACGCGGGGAAGAAAACTGCCGCCGGAGGCGGGCAGACCGCCGCGGCGGCCGCCGGCATGGCGGCCATTTCCCCGTCGCCGGCCGCAACAGGCGCAGCCGGCTCCGCGCCGGCAGGCGCTCCGCCGCGGCAGTTCGAGCACCTGGCCGCGGGGGAAGCCGCCCCCTTTGACCGCGAAGCCACCTAACCCCTACGCTACGCCGGTGTGACTCCCAGCGGACGCCGTGCCAGGCCCCGCGGGCGCCGGGCCAGACCGCGGGCGATGGACCGGAGCGCTTCGCCGGCCGCCGAATCCTGTTCGGAGAGGACGATCGGAGCGCCGGCATCGCCCCCTTCGCGCAGCGCAATATCCAGGGGAACGGAGCCCAGCAACTCGACGTCGCTGCCGACCGTCCGGCTCAGCCGCTCCGCCAGCGCCGTCCCGCCGCCGGCTCCGAAGACCTCCAGGCGTTCTCCGGTCGGCAGCTGCAGCCAGGACATGTTCTCGATGACTCCGGCCAGCTTTTGCCCCGTCTGCTGGGCGATCGCTCCGGCCCGCTCCGCTACGTCCGCCGCAGCGCTCTGCGGGGTGGTGACCACCAGGATCTCCGACTGCGGCAGCAACTGGGCCACGGATATGGCGATGTCCCCCGTGCCCGGCGGAAGGTCCAGGAAGAGGACATCCAGATCGCCGAAATAAACATCGGTGAGGAACTGCTCCAATGCCCGGTGCAGCATGGGACCCCGCCAGGCGACAGGCTGGTTGGCGGAGACGAACATTCCGATCGAGATCACCTTTACCCCGTAGGCCACCGGCGGGAGGATCATCTCATCCACCCGCGTCGGTGCCTGCGTGATGTTCATCAGCCCCGGTACGGAAAATCCGTAGACGTCCGCATCGACAATGCCCACGCGCAGGCCCTGCGCGGCCAAGGCGCAGGCCAGATTGACGGTGATGCTGGACTTTCCGACCCCGCCCTTGCCGCTGGCTACGGCGTAGACACGCGTCAGCGAACCCGGTTCATTGAAGGGAATGCCGCGCTGCGGGCCGCTGCCGCGCAGCAGCTCCTTCAGGTCCGCCCGTTGCTGGGCGGACATGACGTTCATCCTCACAGTGACGGCGGATACGCCGTCCAGCGGCGCCAGGGCCTGCTCCACATCGCGGGTGATTGTCGCGCGCAGCGGGCATCCGGCGATGGTGAGCAGGACGCCGACGGTGACCCGTCCGTCGTCGTCCATATCCACGGATTCCAGCATTCCCAGTTCCGTAATGGGACGGCGCAGTTCAGGGTCGATGACGCGGCCGAGGGCCGCGGTGATGTCGGCAGTGGTAGTCAACTTCTACTTCTCCGCTGGGGGTTGGTTTCTGGGCACCGCGCCGGCAGGGTCGGCGGGGCGCTGCTTTCCGGGCTTCGGCTGCTTGGCCTTCGGCCCCGGTTCCTTGGCCTGGACTTTGGGCAAGCTGACCGCGGCGTCTGACACCTTCTTCCGGGACTTCGACAGCTTGACCTCGCCCTCGGAGGCCTCGAGCATTTCCTCCAGCACAGAACGCAGCTCGGAGCGTACATAGTCGCGGGTGGCGACGTCCCGCAGCGCGATCCGCAGCGCGGCGAGCTCCCGGGTCAGGTATTCGGTATCGTAGAGATTCCGCTCGGCCCGCTGCCGGTCTTCCCGCAGCGATACCCGGTCCCGGTCATCCTGGCGGTTTTGTGCTAGCAGCAGCAGGGGAGCCGCATAGGAGGCCTGGAGCGAGAGCATCAGCGTCAGCAGTGTGAAGCCAAGGTCGATGCTGTCGAAGCGCCACGCTTCCGGGGCCCAGGTGTTCCAGCCGAGCCAGACCAGGCAGAAAACAGTCATCCACATCAAGAACTGCGGAGTACCCATGAAGCGGGCGAAGTTCTCGGTGGCCTTGCCGAAGGCATCCGGATTCGGGGTCAGTCTCGGGAATAGCCTCTGTCTCGCCGCCCGGGGGGTTTCCAGTCCCGGCGCCGTTACCTTCCTGCGCTCAGCCATTGCGCCCTCCTCGCTTACCTATGGGCGTATCGTCTTCCTGCGCACGCCAGTCCTCGGGCAGCAGGTGGTCCAGGACGTCGTCGACTGTCACCGCCCCCACCAGGCGACCGGCATCGTTGACCACCGGCAATGAATTCAAATTGTACGCAGCCAGAATCCGGGAGACATCGCTGACGTCGGCCTGGTCGGAGACCGGCTCCAGGTCCGTGTCCAGGATGTTGCCCAGGGGCTCGGGCGGAGGATAGCGCAGGAGGGCCTGGATGTGGACCACGCCCAGATACCGGCCGGTGGGAGTCTCCAAAGGCGGGCGGCAGACAAAAATCGCCGAAGCCAGTGCGGGGGTCAGATCCTCCCTCCGGACATGTGCCAGGGCCTCGGCAACGGTGGCTTCCGGCGGCAGGATGACCGGCACCGGCGTCATCATGGAACCGGCAGTGTTTTCCTCATACTGAAGCAGCCGGCGCACGTCCATGGCTTCGTCCGGTTCCATCAGCTGCAGCAGGACTTCCTTCTGCTCCTCGGGAAGCTCGGCCAGCAGGTCGGCGGCGTCGTCCGGATCCATTTCCTCCAGAACGTCCGCGGCGCGTTCCACGTCCAGGGAGGACAGGATCTGGACTTGGTCGCTGTCCGGCAGTTCCTGGAGCACATCGGCAAGCCGCTCGTCCTGCAGCTCCACGGCCACCTCCAGGCGGCGCTTGTCACTCATATCGTGGAGTGCCTCGGCGAAGTCCGCCGGCTTCAGGTCCTCATGGGTGGCGACGAACTGCGTCGCTGCCTGGGGTTCGTCCTCCCCGCCGTGGAAAGCATCGGACCAGTCCACGATCAGCGTTTCGCCACGCCGCAGGCTGCGCAGCGGAGACATCGAATGTCCGCGCCGGACGAACAGCTGGGAAACGAACCAGTCTCCGGAACGGTTCTTCTCCATGGCAATGTCTTCTATGGTTGCGTCGCCGCTGCCGTCCAGCAGGGTGACCCGGCGGTCGAAGAGCTCCGCCACCATCAGCATTTCGGCTCCGCGCTGCTCGAAGCGGCGCAGGTTCACCAGTCCGGTGCAGATGATCTGGTTCTGGTCCATCGATGTAACCCGAGTCATCGGTACGAAGACACGCTTCTTGCCCGGGATCTCCACCACGAGGCCCACCACCTGCGGGGGCCGCAACGGTCCGCGGTCCAGGACGACGGCATCACGCAGCCGCCCGAGACGGTCACCCAGGGGGTCGAACACATCAAGGCCGAGCAGGCGTGCGACGAACACACGGGTTGGATTAGCGATCACATTTACAGGCTACTTTGTGGGGGTCTGTTCCGCCGTATTAACCAAGGGCCGACTGTCGGTCAACTGCCGGTTAACGGCGGGACCACCGCCGCCCCGGTTCGGCCGTTCACTTCCAGCGATATACCCACCTTCGGGAACTGAAGTGGGGAAGAATGGAAATATGTCGAACCTACTTGGCCGCACGCCGTCCCGCGATGAAGGCCGGGCACTGCCCAAAGGTGAGACCATAGGCCGCTACGCGTCGTACCTGGACGCGCAGAAGGCAGTGGACTACCTGGCCGATCAGCAGTTCCCGGTGGAGAACGTGTCCATCATCGGCAATGACCTCAAGACCGTGGAACGGGTGACCGGCCGGCTCAGCTACCCCCGCGTGGCTTTGTCCAGCGCGGCCACCGGCGCGTGGTTCGGTTTCTTTGTGGGTTTGATTCTGATGCTCTTCGGCGGGCAGACGTCGTATCTGTCCGTGGTCTCTTCGATGGCCCTCGGAGCCGTGTTCTGGCTGCTGTTCGGGGTCATCGCCTATGCATTCCAGCGCGGCAAGCGTGATTTCACCTCCACCAGCCAGGTGATCGCGACGAGCTACGACGTCATTGTGGCTCCGGAGGTCTCCGCCGAGGCCCGCCGCCTGCTGGCGCAACTGCCGATGGGCGGAGCAGCCAGCCCAGGCGCGCAGCCGCCGTACCAGCAGCAGCCTTGGCAGGACCCGCACCAGCAGCCCGACGCTCCGGTACGCCCGGCCGGCTGGGAAGATCCGTATGGCGGGCAGGGTGCTGTGTCCGGGGCTCCGCAGGGGGCCGGCCAGCCGGAAGGGCAGCAGCAGGCTGCGCCCCCGCGCGGCACGTTTCCCGACCTGCCGGACGGCCGTCCGCAGTACGGCGTCCGGCTGCCCGCCGAATCGCCGGCACCGCCGCCGGCCGAGGGAACGTCCCGGCACGGGGAGCATGGGGATGGCAGCGGGGAAGAGTCGGTTCACAACGCCCACGGTCCGGAAGCACCGCGCCGGGACCAGGAGACCTGAGTCAGCAGGTCACGCACGAATACGCGCCCGGACGTGCGTGACCTGCTGACTCAGCCGAGGGCAGCGGGCTATTCGCCGGTGGGGCTGAAGATGCCGGCCATCCAGGATTCGACGTCCTCGGGCGCGCGGGGCAAGGCCGCGCTGAGGTTCACCGGGCCGTCGGCGGTCATGAGGATGTCGTCCTCGATGCGCACCCCGATGCCCCGGTACTCAGCGGGCACCGCCAGGTCTTCTGCCTTGAAGTACAGCCCCGGTTCGATGGTGAAGACCATGCCCTCGGTGAGGATCCCGTCCAGGTACAGCTCGCGCTTGGCCTGGGCGCAATCGTGGACGTCGAGTCCCAGATGGTGGCTCGTACCGTGCGGCATCCAGCGCCGGTGTTGCTGGCCTTCAGGGGAGAGCGCTTCTTCCAGCGGGACCGGCAGCAGTCCCCACTCGTCCAGCCGCTGGGCCAGGACTTCGACGGCGGCGGCGTGGACGTCGCGGAATTTCCGGCCCGGCTGCGCGGCGGCAAAACCGGCGTTGGCGGCATCCAGCACGGCCTGGTAGATCTTCCGCTGAACGTCGGTGTACTTGCCGCTCACCGGCAGGGTGCGGGTCACATCCGCGGTGTACAGGGAGTCGGCCTCGACCCCCGCATCCAGGAGCAGCAGGTCGCCCGGGCGGACCGGACCATTGTTGCGGATCCAGTGCAGGACAGTGGCGTTGTTGCCGGAGGCTGCGATGGTGTCATAGCCAAGATCGTTGCCTTCTTCCCGTGCCCGTGCGAAGAAAGCGCCCTCGACAACGCGCTCGCCGCGTTCGTGGCTGATGGCCCGGGGGAGTGCCTTGACCACCTCGTGGAAACCGTCGACCGTGGCCTGCACGGCGATCTTCAGCTGCGCCACTTCCCACTCATCCTTGAGCAGGCGCAATTCGGACAGCGCCTCGGCCAGCTTGGCGTCCAGGGCGTCGGCCTGCTCCAGATCGACCCCGGTATTGATGCGCGAGGTATCCACCAGGGCGTCCACATTGAGGTCGACTTCGCGCAGCAGCCGGATGGACATGCCGCCGATGTAGGTCACGCCGGCATCCTTGGTGACCGCGGTTTCCAGGTCGTCCAGGTCAGCCGTGGGCAGGGCCAGCCGTGCCTGCATCTGCGCCCGGCTGAGCCGGGCGCCGATCCAGAACTCGCCGTAACGGGCGTTGGCGTAGAACTCGTCGGTGTCCCGTCCTGCCAGTTCGCGGAAGTACAGCGTGGCCCGGTGGTTGCCGCCGTCGTCGCCGGCGCCTTCCTCCGTTGGCTCCATGACCAGCACGGCCTCCGGTTCATGGTCAAGGCCCAGGCCGGTCAGGTGCGCAAATCCGGAATGCGGCCGGAAACGGTAGTCGGTGTCATTGGAACGGACTTTCAGCGGGCCGGCCGGGATGACCAGGCGCTCGCCGGGGAACAGACCGGAAATGGCACGACGTCGGCGGGCTGCGTATGGGGCCACGGACGCCTCAGCAGGGAGGTCGTGTGAGGCGGGGGCCCAGTTGCTTGCCATGAAAGCCTTGAACGCGTCCGATTCCGGACGCTGGGACCGGTTGCTTCCGCGGTCGGCCAGCGGCTGGTCTTCGGAGAGCGGTTCGTCGAGGTTCGAGGTTGTCTTGCCATTCGCGTCTGTACTCACCCGTCTATCGTCTCACCGGGCCCGGAGGCAGCCAAACGTCCGGCGCAGGCCCGGGCTGCGGCGTGCGCGCGGCATGAGCCCGGCAGCATGCAAGGCCGCGTACATTGGAACAGTGAGGATTGACCTGCATACGCATTCCACCGTTTCAGACGGGACAGAGCCGCCGGCGGTGGTGCTTGCCGAGGCACGGACCGCGGGACTGGACGTCATGGCGCTGACCGACCACGATACGACAGCCGGCTGGGAGGAGGCCGCAGCGGCGGCCGGTGAACACGGGGTGACGTTCGTGCCGGGCATGGAGGTCTCCTGCCGGACCGAGGAAGGCATCAGCGTCCACGTGCTGTCCTACCTGCACGACCCCGCGCATGCCGGACTGCTCGAGGAAATCGGCAAAGCCCGGGACGCACGGCTGACCCGGGCGGAACGTATGGTGGAGCTGCTCTCCGAGGATTTTCCCATCACCTGGGCCGGCGTGCATGAACACGTCGGGGAGGGGGCCACGGTGGGACGGCCGCACATCGCGGACGCGCTGGTGGCCGCTGGCGTGGTGTCCGACCGCAGCGAGGCCTTTGCGCGCATCCTCACGTCCCATTCCCGCTATTACGTGACGCACTACGCGCCGCATCCGGTAGTGGCCGTGCGGCTCATCCGCGAGGCCGGCGGCGTACCGGTCTTCGCCCATCCGCTGGCCTCGTCCCGCGGCCGCGTCGTGGCGGAGCATACCTTCCGTGAAATGATCGACGCCGGCCTGGCCGGCCTGGAGATCGACCATCGCGACAATTCCGAAGAGGGCAAGACGTGGCTCCGCGGCCTTGCTGCCGAGGCCGGCCTGATCATTACCGGATCCAGCGACTACCATGGCGCGGGCAAGCCGAACCTGCTGGGGGAGCACCTGACCTCACCGGAGGCTCTGGCGAGGATCGAAGCTGAAGGTACCGGAACCGCCGTCGTACGTCCCTGACGCTGCGCTGTTTCCGCTTTGGCATAACGGGTGGATAACGGTTCTGCCCGGCACGGAAGCCAGCCTCGGCGCCGTCGGAATCCGGGTAGGGACGCGGAATTTCCGCCCGGAATCCCGGCTGTCGCCCGCCGCCCTGGCGCTGCAGTGGCTGCCGCTCAGCCGGCCCGGCCGGAGCTGGTCCGCCCGCTCCTGATAAGCTCCTTCCATTGCTGATGTTTGCCTGCGGCAAGTTTTCCGATGCATTTGAGCCGGAATACCGCAGTCCAAAGCATCCTCGTCCCGTGCGTGGTTGATGGACAACCACTGCCTGACCGGGCGCAGGGCCGCGCAATTGCGGCACGCCCGGTGTCTGCTCCTGTCGTGGCACAGCGGTGTTTGATGGTCCGGCGTCGGAGCCGGGCGGGACTGCGCGCCTTGAATCCCTCACCGGGTTTTTCGGCCTGCCCGCGGCTGACCGCCGCCCGCCGGCCACGTGAAGTAGTGCCTTGGACGGCCGGCGCGCGCAAAAATGCGGCGGGCGCCGGTGAGCCTGCCCTGACGAGAGGAAAAGAATGGCACCGGAAGGTGGCTTCTACCAGCTCAGCGGCTGGACCGTGATTGCACTGCTCGTGCTGTTCTATGGCGGCACATTCCTGATGTCCACATTCATCGGGAAGAAGAAGGAGAACGCCGACGGCTACATGACCGCCGGCAACAACATCGGCTTCGGAGTGTCCGCAGCCAGCATGACAGCCACCTGGATCTGGGCGTCGTCCATGTACGCCTCAGCCACTTCCGGGTACACCTACGGCATCTCGGGGCCGATCCACTACGGCCTCTGGGGGGCCCTGATGATCCTGTTCATCTACCCCTTCGGTAGACGGATCCGCAAAGTTGCGCCCAAAGCGCATACCCTCGCCGAGGTCATGCACGCCCGGCACGGCAGTTCCAGCCAACTGCTGCTGGCCGGTTCCAATCTCGTGGGCAGCGTCATCAGCCTGACCTCCAACTTCATTGCCGGCGGTGCGCTGGTGGCGCTGCTGTCCCCGTTCAGCTTCGGGCAGGGCGTCATCGCCGTGGCGGCCGGCGTCCTGCTGTACACGCTGTGGTCCGGCTTCCGCGCCTCGGTGCTCACTGACTTTGCCCAAGTCGTGGCCATGCTGGGCGCTGTCGTCATCATCATTCCAGTGGTCTTCTTTGCCGCCGGTGGCCCGGCTATCTTTGAGCAGGGCGCAGGCAACCTGACGGCCGAACAGGGCAACTTCTTCTCCGGCGAGGCGTTCCTCAACCAGGGCGCGCCGTACATCGCCGCCGTGCTGGCCTACGCGATCGGCAACCAGACCATCGCGCAGCGGCTCTTCGCCGTCCGCGAGGACCTGATCAAGCGGACGTTCGTCACTGCGACCATCGGCTACGGCGCCACCATCATCGGCATCGGCATGCTCGGCGTGCTGGCCCTGTACCTGGGGATGGAGCCTGCCGATGGCAACGTGAACAACCTGATTCCGCAGATGGCGTCGACGTTCCTGACCCCGATCCTGCTCGGCGTTTTCTTCATCATGATCCTCGGTTCGCTGTCCTCGACAGCGGATTCGGACCTGTCCGCGCTGTCCTCCATCATGATGGCGGACGTCTACGGCAAGCACCTGGCCAAGAAGAAGGCCAACCCGAAGACCATGTTGCTGATCGGCCGCGTCACCATGATCGTGGCCACGGCCGCGGCGCTGTACTTTGCCAGCGGACAGATGGACATCCTTGACCTGCTGGTCTTCGTCGGCGCGCTGTGGGGCTGCCTGGTGTTCCCGGTCATCGCCAGCTTCTACTGGGACAAGGTCACCAACAAGGCCTTCACTGTTGCCGTCATTGTGGCACTGGCGGTGTTCATCCCGGTCCGTTTCCAATGGATTCCGATGGACGGTGCCACGGGCATTATCGTCGACTTCCTGTCCGTCATCGGCGTCGGCGTGGTCCTGGGCCTAATGAGCTTCGGCTTCTTCGGAATCAAGGCGGGCCGGATTATCGGCGCCGTGGGTGCCGTGGTTTCGGCTCCGTTCGTCATCGGCTTCCTGCACGACTATGAGGTGCTGTCCGGATCGCTGGTCGCCTACGCCGTCAGCACCGCGATCTGCTTCCTGATGTCCGTCCGGAACAAGAAGCCGTTCGACTTCGAGCTCATCAAGCAGCGCGTCGGCGACTATGACAACCGGACCGCCGCAGAGCTTGATTCCGCCGTCGCTGCCGGCAAGTAAGTAAGGAGAAAACCGTGGAGACATTTTGGCTCACGCTGTACGTATTGGTCTGGCCCGTCATCGTGGCAGGAACCCTGTTCATGATCTGCAAGGGGTTCTTCAAGGACTGGTATGAGGCTCGGAAGGAAGGCCGGGACATCATTTAGGCTCCGGATCGGGCACTGAAGGCCGGTGGACATCGTCCACCGGCCTTCAGTCTTTGCCGGCTCTTACGCGCTGCCGGCCTTCACTCGTTGCCGGAGCCCACGACGTCGGCCACCCCGTCCAGGCGGCGGCGCATCACTTCGATGGCCTGCGGGTTCTGGTCCACGCAAACGAAGCGGCGGCCCAGCTGGGAAGCCACGGCACCGAGCGTGCCGGAGCCGGCGAAGAAGTCCAGCACCCAGTCATCCGTGCGGCTGCTCGCCGCCACCACCCGCCGTAGCAGGCCCTCGGGCTTCTGGGTGGGATAGCCCGTCTTTTCCTTGCCGGTGGGGGAGACGATGGTGTGCCACCAGACGTCCGTGGGGAGCTTGCCCAGGGCCGCCTTCTCCGGCGTCACCAGCCCGGGCGCCATATAGGGCTCCCGGTCCACCTCCGCGTTGTCGAAGTGGTACTTGGCCGGGTCCTTGACGTACACCAGGATGTTGTCATGCTTGGCAGGCCAGCGGCTCTTGGCGCGGCCGCCGTAGTCGTAGGCCCAGATGATCTCATTGAGGAAGCATTCCCGGCCGAACAGCGCGTCCAGGAGCACCTTGGCGTAATGCACCTCGCGGTAGTCCAGATGGACATAGAGCGTGCCGTCGTCGGCCAGCAGCCGCCAGGCCTGCGCCAGCCGCGGCTCCAGGAACGCCCAGTAGTCCTCGAAGACGTCGTCGTAGCTGTGCAGCGTGCCCTTGAGCGTCGAATAGGACCGGCCCTTGAACCCGATCCGGTCGCCCGCACCGTCGAGGCTGCGGACCATGGTGGTCTGCTGGCGCCGCTGGGCCCTGCCCGTATTGAACGGCGGGTCGACGTAGATCAGTGTGAAGGCGCCGTCCGGCAGCGTGGGCAGGAACTGCGCGTTGTCCGCGTGCACTACCAGATTGCTGCCGTCCGGCGCCCAGACAGATTCCCCCATGGAGGCGGCTACGCCTCCGCCTCGGGCGCGCTGCCGCCGTCGGCTTTGTTCACAACCTCGCCGTTGCGGCGCCGTGTGCGGGTGCGGCTCCGCCGCGGACGCGACGGCGTTCCAGCGTCGCCGGTGGCCTCGGCCTGGGCGGCCTGCGCGGCACCGGCCTGCGCGGCACCGGCCTCAGCGGCCGCGGACTCGCCCGAACCCGCGGCGGGACGACGACGGCGGCGCTGGCTTGCCTCGGAACGTGAGCTTTCGCTGCGGGAACCTTCGGACCGGCCGCCCCGGCGGTCGCCCGACCGGACCCCAGTCCGGGACCCACCCGGCTTCTTCCCGGTTTCGCCCAGATCCTCGATCGCCTCGGCGTCCAGACCGGCCAGCTTCCGCTTGCTCCTGGGCAGCCGTCCCTTGGTGCCCTCCGGGATGTCCAGGTCGGTGTAGAGGTGCGGAGAGGAGGAGTAGGTCTCGACCGGTTCCGGTACATCCAGGCCCAGGGCCTTGTTGATCAGGGACCAGCGGGGCACGTCCTCCCAGTCCACGAAAGTGACCGCCGTGCCCTTGTTGCCCGCGCGGCCAGTGCGGCCCACACGGTGCAGGTAGGTCTTCTCATCCTCGGTGCACTGGAAGTTGATGACATGCGTGACGTCGTCGACGTCGATGCCGCGGGCGGCGACATCGGTGGCCACCAGGACATCGATCTTGTCGCTGCGGAAGGCACGCAGGGCCTGCTCACGGGCGCCCTGGCCCAGGTCGCCGTGGATGGCAGCGGCTGCGAATCCGCGGGAAACCAGTTCATCGGACAGCTTCGCCGCCGTGCGCTTGGTCTTGGTGAAGATGATGGTCTTGCCCCGGCCGCGGGCCTGCAGGATGCGGGCCACCACCTCGTCCTTGTCCAGGCTGTGTGCCCGGTAGACCAGCTGCCGGATATCCTTCTTGGTCATGCCCCCGTCGTCCGGATCCGCGGCGCGGATATGCGTCGGCTGCGTCATGTAGCGGCGGGCCATGGCGATGACCGGACCGGGCATGGTCGCGGAGAACAGCATGGTCTGGCGGACCTCCGGCGTGGCACCCAGCAGTGTCTCCACGTCGGGGAGGAAGCCGAGGTCCAGCATTTCGTCCGCTTCGTCCAGGACAACGATCTTCACGTTTTTCAGGGACAGGTGCTTCTGCTTGTAGAGGTCGATCAGCCGGCCCGGGGTGCCGACCACCACTTCCACGCCCTTGGCCAGGGCCTCGATCTGGGGCTCATAAGCGCGGCCGCCGTAGATCGTGGCGATCCGCGCATTGCGCTTGCGGGAGGCGGTGCCGAGGTCGTTGGCGACCTGCACGGCAAGTTCACGGGTGGGGACGATGACCAGAGCCTGCGGGGCTCCGGGAGCGGGCAGCCTGTCGAAGCCCTCGTCCTGCGGGCCGATGACCCGCTGCAGCGCGGGAATACCGAAGCCGAGGGTCTTGCCGGTGCCGGTCTTGGCCTGGCCGATGATGTCGTGTCCGGACAGCGCCACGGGCAACGTCATGGCCTGGATGGGGAAGGGGTGGGTGATGCCGGCATCGGCCAGCGATTCGACAATGTCCTGGCGGACGTTGAAATCGGTGAAGGTCTGCTCGGGCAGTTCGTGCGGGGCTTCGTCGCTGACCAGCGACTCTTCCACTGTTATTTCGTCATCGCTGTTGTCGGCGTGGAGATGGTGGTCCAGGACCTGGTCATCCACCGTGGGATTCTCTGTATTCAACTAAAATTACCGTTCGGTTAGGCGCCGTCCCGCCCCAGGCTCAACGGGTGGCCCCGTCAGCCGGGTCCGCTCGGAGCGGGGCGGAAGCATGGCGCATCCAGTGGAAGCCGATCGCGGGCTTACAACTGCAAGCAGGCACTGGATGGGAAACAGTGCCGGCTCCTGAAGAATTCAAGATCGCGTAGGTTTGCGGGTCATAACAACTGATACTGACGACCGGGCATCCATTACTACGGTTTCCATTCTACCGGCAATAGCCCCCTGCCCTGTTTGCCGCCCGTCATATGTGTTATTCCGTCCGTCAGACCAGTTCGAAGCGGATCCGGCGTTTGACGATGTCCGCGGTCAGCAACCGGACCCGGACGTGGGTGCCGGATTCCATGACGCCGTCGCACTTGGCTGTGACCGCCGGTTCCGTGAGCTGGATGACGCCGGAGGGTTTGTACCCGTTCCGGCCGTTGTTCCCGTTCCCGTTCCCGTTCCCGTTCGCGTTAGCGCCGGCGTCGGTTCCGTTACCGTTGCCGTTTCCGTTGCGGCCGGGGCGGGAGCCGGACAGGACTACGGCGTCGAATTCCTGGCCCACATGGTTGCTCAGCAGCGCCGCTTCGACGGCGTCGAGGGCCCCGCGGTCCAGCCGGGACGCGAGCTGGTCCGAGGCCGCCATCAGGCCGGGCAGGAGCGGAAGCGCGGCGCGGACCGCCGCCGGCACTTCCCGGCCGGCGCACAGGGCCTCGCAGATCACGAGCACGAAGCGGTCCACCAGGCGCCGCAGCGGCGCCGTCGTATGGGCATACGGTGCGGCGATCGCGGCCTGGATCGAGTCCTCGGGCAGCTCGCCGTCGAACGGTGTGTAGTCCGCCCCGCGGAACAGCGAGCCCGCCGCATGCATCAGCGCCAGATGCCTGGGGTTCGTTGCGTCCAGGGTGCGCAGGTAGTCGCCGTAGGGCAGCCCGTCCCCCCAAGGGTGCCCCAGCGCCTCCGTCTGGCGGCGGAAACGCATTTCGGCCTGCTCGTCGGCCTTCGGCATGGTGCGCAGGATTCCGACCTTGCCTTCAAGCATGAGCTGGGCAGC
Source organism: Arthrobacter sp. B0427-1-12 (assembly GCF_059092905.1). Classification (NCBI taxonomy): domain Bacteria; kingdom Bacillati; phylum Actinomycetota; class Actinomycetes; order Micrococcales; family Micrococcaceae; genus Arthrobacter; species Arthrobacter sp. B0427-1-12. The sequence goes on from NZ_JBNHIC010000002.1 coordinate 154,773, forward strand.
GGCCATGCCGGTCATGAGGGAGATCTGCGCGTTCCAGTCCTCCACCGGCAGCTGCGGACGCGCCACGATGAAGTAGTGTTCGCCGTCGTGCACGATTTCCTGTTCCGGCATGTTCAGGTTCGCGCCGCCCCGTTTGCGTTCCAGTTCGATCCGCTTCAGGCCGATTTCCTCCAGCAGCATGAGGGATTCGGGCGCGCCGCCGGAGTCGATGTCCTGCTGGACTTCCTGGTAGTTTAGCTTGGCCACGCTGCGGACCCGGGCGCGCCGCACGTGGGTGGAGAGGACCTCTGCAGCCGGGTCCAGCTCGAATTCCCAGACGAAGGCAGCGCGAATTTCGTCGGCCAGCAGGCTGCCGGCATCCTCACTGATGATTTCCGGATGCAGCGGGATCCGTCCATCCGGGGCGTAGACCGTCTGGCCGCGGCGGCGTGTCGCCGCGTCGAGGGCGCCGCCGGCAGGGACGAAGGATGGCACATCCGCGATCGCGTACCAGGCCCGGTAGCCGGTGCCCTTGCGTTCAAGGTAGAGCGCTTGGTCCAGGTCCGTGGAGGTGGGAGGGTCGATGGTGACGAAATGCAGCCCGGTCAAGTCGGATTCGGGCAGCTGGTGCCGCGCGACGGACTGCTCCGCCTCCCGCAGGACCTCCGGCGGGAACTCAGCCTGCAGTCCCAGCTCGGTCCGCAGGTCGCGCAGCGACTGTGCCAGCACGTGCTGCGGCCTGCCGACCCGGACATCGAGATGTGAGTACGGCACAAACCTTAGCGTACCGTCGTTTCACCGCAGGTACGCTTGGAAGCATGACAACAGTGCCCTCAGCAGCGGCGTGCCGGCTCGCGGACGCCGGCTACCGACGGTTCCTCGCCGATCTCTTCGGCGTCATGGCGTACGGCGAGCTGTCCGCCTTCGAGCGGCTCTCCTTCGATGCGCGGTTCTCACCCACGCTCCATGACCGGGCCACGCTGGGCCGGATGGCGGTGACCGAATTCCGGCATTATGAGCTGGTCAGCGAGCGGCTGGCCGGGATGGGTGCGGACGTCGAAACAGCGATGGCACCGTTCCAGCCGGCCATCGATGCCTACCATCAGCGGACGCGGCCGGGGGACTGGTATGAGTCCCTGATGAAGGCCTACGTCAACGACGCAATCTCCGCCGATTTCTACCGCACCGTCGCCGACCGGCTGGACCCGGACACCAGGGAACTGATTGACCGGATCCATGACCAGGAACAGGGCGACGTCCTGCTCGGCCGGCTGCGCACTGCCCTGGCGGAGGATCCTGCGCTCGGCTCCAGGCTCGCGCTCTGGGGCCGGCGGCTGGTGGGCGAGGCCCTGATCCAGACCCAGCGGATCGGCGTCGAACGCTCATTCCTGGGAGAGTTGATGCAGGCCGGCAAGGGAGCGCAGCAGGACTCGGACGCCGTGGCGCCGCTGCTGTCCCGGCTCACCGCCAATCATTCACGCCGGATGCACGCGCTGGGCCTGACTGCCTGAAGTTCAGCGAACTGCCAGCAGTCCGGGGAGCAGGGCGCGGAGGGTGCGTGCGGCTTCCGCGGGATCCTCCGCTTCCGTAATGGCGCGGACGACGACGATGCGGTGCGCCCCGGCGTCGACCACCTGCTCCACATTCGAATGGTCGATGCCACCGATGGCGAACCATGGGCGCACCGAGCCGGTTTCGGCCTGCCGGCGTGCCGTGGAGGCCACCAGTTCCAGTCCGACGGCGGCCCGGCCGGGTTTGGTGGGCGTGGCCCAGAGCGGGCCGGTGCAGAAGTAGTCCAGCTCCGCCGCATCCATGGCAGCCGCCGCCTGCGCAGGCGTATGGGTGGACAGCCCGATGGCTACATCGGGTCCCAGCAGCCGCCGTGCCGCGGCAACGGGCAGATCCTCCTGGCCGACGTGGAAGACGCTTGCCCCGGACAGTGCTGCGATGTCCGCGCGGTCGTTGACCGCGAACGGCTTGCCATGGCGGCCGGCCACGGTCCTCAGCACGTCGAGGAGCTCCAGCTCCCGGGCCGGGTCGATCTGCTTGTCCCGCAGCTGGATAATGTCCACGCCCCCGGCGTAGGCCGCGTCCACGAACTGTTCAAAATCGTCCTGGGCGGGCCTGGAGTCGGTGCACAGATAGAGCTGGGCGGAAGCAAGCGACGCCGAAGCAAGCGACGCCGAATCAAGAGCGGCGGGATCCAAAGACATGGTTCCTAGGTTACGGGATGCCCCGTCCAGCCGGCTGCCTTGGCGTGCGCCGCCCGACTGGCCGTAGACTTGGGGGACACTGCGGGAGCCCGCGGTGCGGGATGCGCCTGGAGCGCACCGCGTACCTGCCAGGGCTGAGAGGGCGTTCGACGCCGACCGTTTCACCTGATCCGGGTCATGCCGGCGTAGGGAAGGATCATTTCAATGTCTGCACATGTCGCCGTCGTCGGCGGCGGAGTCATCGGTCTGGCCATTGCCTGGGAGACCATCCGCCGCGGCCACCGCGTGACGCTCATCGATCAGGCCCCCGCGCAGGGGGCCACGCACGCCGCCGCGGGGATGCTGGCGGCCGTGAGCGAGCTGCACTACCAGGAAGAAAACCTGCTCACGCTCACCCGTGCCTCTGCCGGCCTGTATCCGGAATTCACCGCGGCGCTGGAGAAGCAGACGGGGGAGCGGACCGGCTACCTGGCCACCGAAACCCTGGTCGTGGGCCTTGACGCCGCGGACCGCCGGGCGCTCGCCGACCTGAAGGAAGCCCAGCTGGTCCAGGGCCTGCAGGTTGAAGAACTGACTGTCCGCCAGGCCCGCCGGCAGGAGCCCATGCTGGGGCCGCAGCTTTCGGGCGTCTTCCGCATTCCGGACGACCACCAGGTGGATCCGCGCCGCCTGGCGGCCGCCCTGCTGGCCGCTTTGCAGCATTATCCTCAGGCCGACCTCGTGCCTGCCAGCGCCGCGGGGTTGCTCAGGAACGAGTCCGGCACGGTCACAGGCGTCCGGCTGGCCGGCGGTGCCACCATCGAAACGGACGAGGTAGTGCTGGCGAACGGACTGGGAGCGGCCGGCCTGGACGGGCTGCCGGACGGACTGAAACTGCCGCTGCGGCCGGTCTACGGCGACATCCTGCGCCTGGCGGTGCCGGAGCACCTGCGTCCGCTGGTCACCGCGACCGTGCGGGGGCTGGTACGCGGCTTGCCCGCGTACCTGGTCCCGCGCGAGGACGGCACCGTGGTCATCGGAGCCACCCAGCGCGAGGACGGGTCCGCCGCGGTTTCCGCGGGCGGGGTCTACGAGCTGCTGCGCGATGCCCAGCAGCTGGTGCCGGCCGTAGCGGAGCTGGAACTGCTCGAGGCGACGTGCCGCGCCCGCCCGGGAACGCCGGACAACGCACCGCTGCTGGGACGGGCTGATGTCCCCGGGCTGATCATCGCCACCGGGTTCTTCCGCCACGGCGTCCTTCTGGCACCCATTGCCGCACGCATCTGCGCAGACCTGGTCGACGGCAAACCGGCAGACCCGGCACACCGTCAATTCCGGCCCGACCGCTTTTCCCATCCCTCGAACCCTGTCACGGCAACGTCTGGAGCGACATCATGACAATCACCCTCAACGGCAAAGCACACGCGGTGGACAGCGGCACCATGCTGCTCGACCTGGTGGCCAGCGTGACCGGACGGCCGCTGGACCCCGGCGGACAGCCCGAGGACGGAGCGCGGCTCGGCGTCGCCGTGGCGCTGAACTCGGAGGTCGTGCCGCGCGGCAGCTGGGCGGCAACGGCAATCAAGGCCGGTGACGACGTCGAACTCGTCACCGCGGTACAGGGAGGCTAAGGAATGAGCATCAACGGCGGAACCACAGCGGAAACCCAGCAGGAAGCCGGCACCGACGCCCTGGTGATCGACGGCGTCGCACTGGACTCGCGCCTGATCATGGGCACCGGCGGCGCGCCCAGCCTCGACGGGCTGGGTGCGGCACTGGTGGCATCCGGGACCGAACTGACCACGGTGGCCATGCGGCGGTACAGCCCCGAAGTGGGCGGCTCCTTGTTCGACCTGCTGCTGGAACACAATATCCGCGTGCTGCCCAACACCGCCGGCTGCTTCACCGCGCGGGAGGCGGTCATGACCGCCGAGCTGGCCCGGGAAGCGCTGGAGACGGACTGGGTGAAGCTGGAGGTGATCGCGGACGAGCAGACGCTGCTGCCGGACGCCGTCGAACTGGTGGACGCCACCGAGATGCTGGTGAACCGCGGATTCAAGGTGTTCGCTTACACCAACGACGATCCCGTGCTCGCGCGCCGGCTGGAGCAGCTGGGCGCCGCCGCGGTCATGCCGCTCGGCGCGCCGATCGGGACCGGCCTGGGCATTCTGAATCCGCACAACATCGAACTGATCGTCGCGCGGGCGCAGGTGCCGGTGGTGCTCGACGCCGGCATCGGCACCGCCTCGGATGCCGCCCTGGCGATGGAGTTGGGGTGCGACGCCGTCCTGCTGGCTACCGCGGTCACCCGCGCCCAGGATCCGGTCCGGATGGCCGAGGCCTTCAAACATGCGGTGATCGGCGGTAGGCTGGCCGCGCAAGCCGGACGCATTCCCAAACGCCAGCATGCCCTGGCCTCGTCGCAGACGGAAGGCCGTCCGGACCTCTAGGAGCGGCCTGGGGCGGCGCCCGGCTGCGGGACGGCGGGAGGCGCTTTCAATGGGTTCTGCACAGGATGTCCTGACCCGGACGGCGATCGACGAGGAACTGAAGAAACTGCCGGACTGGCGGTACCGGCTGGGCAGCCTGTATACGGTGTACAAGCTGGACAGCGCCCGGAAGGCGCTGAACCTGATAGCAGCGGCCGGGGACATTGCGGAGGAACTGAACCACCACCCGGACCTGGACTGGCGCTACAACCGGGTGTTCATCACGCTGACCTCGCACGACGCCGGCAGCGAGGTGACCAGCCGGGACATCACCGCGGCCAGTTCCATCGGCAGGGCCGCGGCGGTCCTCGGGGCGGTTGCCGAGCCGGCCAGGAGCCGTACGGTCGAGATCGGCATCGACGCCAAAGATCCGGCGGCGCTCTCGGAGCTGTGGCGCAAGGCGCTGGGCTACAAGGCCGGCCGGTTCGGGGACCTGATGGATCCGTTCGGCCGCGGACCCACAGTCTGGTTCCAGCAGACGGACACCCCCAGCGACAACCGGCTGCATCTTGATATCCACTGGAGCGAGAGCGACATCGCCCCGGTCCTGGAGCAGGCGGCGGAGGCCGGCGGCCGGCTGGATGCGGGGCAGGCCCCGATGTTCACGGTCGTCACCGACCCTGACGGAAACCGCTTCTGCCTGTGCACCGAGCACGGCCACGGGCCGGACGAGAAGAACCTGCCGGCTTCCGGCTGAGCTTCGGCTGGGCAGGCCCGCAGACCGAGAAGGCCGGAGGCCTGACGATCAGAGGCGCAGGGCTGCGTTGAGGCGGGCGACGTCGGCCCGGGACCGGCGCCGCCCGAGGAAAAGTCCCGCTATGGCCGCTGCGGCGGCGCCGGCAACCATGGGAATCAGCCAGCTGAGCCAGAAGATCCGCGGCTGGGAGGCCAGGCCGGACATCACCAGGATGATCCACAGCAGCACGGCAGCCGCGACGGCGATACCCGGCACCAGCAGCACCCCATAGCTGCGGTGGTGCCGGTCCAGGCCCCACCAGAGGAAGCCCGCTGCCGCCGCCACCGCTGCGACCAGCGTCAGTTCAAGCATGTCCGGCCGGACCTCTGCTCCCGCTAGAGGGCGCCGAAGCCCACGCGGCGGGCCTCTTCGGCGCCGATCTCGACGTAGCCAAGAACGTTGGACGGGACGATGACCATGCGGCCCTTGGAGTCCTTCAGGCGGAGTTCGGCGCCGCCGTTCATGGCCTTGGAGACGATCTCGGCGACGTCCTCCGGAGCCTCCTCCGACTCGAAGACGATTTCCCGGCCCACGTTCTGAATGCCGATCTTGATTTCCACCCTTGGTGCCTCCTGTGTTGTGAACTGTCGTCCCGACGAAATCTACTCTAAGTCTCTTTCGGGAAACGACTGATTCCGCGCCAAGCTAAACGGTAGATGAGGTCGCTGGCAACCCCCAGGTCAAGATCCCCGTCCTTCTCAAGCCAGAACCGGGCGCTGACCTGAGCCATTCCCAGCAGGCCGCGGCCCAGCAGCGTGGCCTCCGGCTGGGTCATGCTGGTGTCCTCGGCAATGACCCGGGCAATGGCATCGGTGTAGGCGAGATTGAAGGCCTCCAGCCGCTCGCTGACCTCCGGATCGTTGTTCAGATCGGATTCGAAGATCAGCCGGTGGGCCTGGCTGTCCTGGGCGACGAACTCGAAGTAGGCGCGCATCGTGGCGCGGACTCTTTCCTTGTTGTCCGTCGTGGAATTGAGGGCATCCGTGAGCAGCCCGGTCAGCTGGGCCAGGTGGCTGTCCAGCAGGGCCAGGTACAGTTCCCGCTTGCCGGGGAAGTGCTGGTAGAGAACTGGCTTGCTGACCTTGGCAGTCTCGGCGATTTCGTCCATGGCGGCTCCGTGGTAGCCGTTGGCGACGAAGACCTGGCGGGCTGCCTGCAGCAGCTGCCGGCGCCGTTCCTCCCGGGGGAGCCGAGTTGCCTTGCCGTTGGGCCGGGCTTCTGTAGTCACGATGACTTGCCTTTCACGGAACGTGCCGGATGCCGGCGCTTTGATTCAGTTTACCCGGGGGTAATAACGGCCGCGTATGCTGCAGTTTCCCCTGTGCCATGCCGGGGCATAGATTGAAGGAATGAGCAGTAACGAACCCCTGAGCCTTCCGCCCCTGGTGGAGCCGGCCGACGGCCTCACCAAGGAAGAGACGCAACGCTATTCCCGGCACCTGATCATTCCCGAGTTCGGCATGGCGGCCCAGCAACGGCTCAAGAACGCCAAGGTGCTGGTCATGGGCGCAGGCGGTCTCGGGTCTCCCGCCCTGCTGTACCTGGCCGCTGCCGGGGTGGGCACGATCGGGATCGTGGACGACGACGTCGTGGATACCTCCAACCTGCAGCGCCAGGTCATCCACGGGGTATCGGACGTGGGCCGGGCCAAAGCCGAGTCGGCGCGGGACTCGATCCTTGAGCTCAACCCGCTGGTCTCCGTGCAGCTGCACCAGGTGCATCTGGACTCCTCCAATGCGCTGGAGATCTTCGCCGGCTACGACCTGATCCTCGACGGCACGGACAACTTCGCCACCCGCTACCTGGTCAATGACGCCGCCGCCATCCTGGGCAAGCCGTACGTCTGGGGTTCCATCCTGCGCTTCGACGGCCAGGTCAGTGTCTTCTGGGAAAAGCATGGTCCCACCTACCGCGACCTTTATCCGGAGGCCCCTCCCGCGGGCTCGGTCCCGTCCTGCGCAGAGGGCGGGGTCCTGGGCGTGCTGTGCGCGCAGATCGGCTCCGTGATGGTCAATGAGGCCATCAAGCTGATCACCGGCACTGGCCGCACCCTGCTGGGCCGGGTGCTCATCTTCAACGCGCTGGACATGAGCTGGCGCGAGATCCGGGTGCGCAAGGATCCTCAGGCGCAGCCCATCACCGAACTGGTGGACTACCAGGCGTTCTGCGGCCTGCCCGCGGCCGGAACCGCACGCGAGCTTCCCGCGGTCACGGTGGCGCGGCTGCAGGAGCTGCTGGCCGAACGGGAGCGCGGGGAACGGGATTTCGAGCTCATCGACGTGCGCGAACCGGGCGAACACCAGATTGTCAGTATTCCCGGCGCGGTGCTGGTGCCCAAGGGTAGAATCCTTGCCGGTGAGCGGGAACTGCCGCGGGGCAAGGAGCTGTACATCCACTGCAAGTCGGGGGTGCGCTCCTCGGAAGTGGCGTCCTATCTGCTGGACCACGGTTACGAATCGGTCTTCAACGTCTCCGGCGGGATCACGGACTGGGTCCGGCAGATCGAACCGGCCAAGCCGCTGTACTGAGCAGGTCGCAGTGCTGGGCCAGTCGCTGTACTGGGCAGGTTCAGGCGCCCTTGGCTGCGTCGGCCAGGGCAGCGTGGTCCACCGGGCAGGCTGCAGACGCGGTTTCCGCTGTGGACGCTGTATCGGCAGCGGTCTTTGCCGCAGCGGACCGCTCCTCTACCGTGATGCCGTAGAGCGCTTCCAGACCGGCGATATACGCGGCCTGCTGGCCGTTGGCGGCCAGTTCCCGCGCCCGGACGGTGGGAATGTGGAGCAACTGCTTGACCATCCGCCGCAGCGCGAATTCGACTTCCTCCGCGGGCCCGGTGCAGCCATGCTGGGCGCGGACGCGCTCCAGTTCGGCGTCGAGCACGGAAAGCGTGTGCTGGCGCAGCGCGACAATGGCGGAGTCCACGCTGCGTGCCTGCTGCTGTTCGGCGAAGGTCCGGGCAGCCTTGTCGACGATCTTGCTGGCCTGACGCAGGGATTCGGACTGCTCTTCCGGAGCGGCCAGGCGGACGGATTCCAGGGTGATGAGCTCGACGCCGGCCAGTTCGCCGACGGCGGGGTCGAAGTCGTGGGTCAGGGCCAGGTCAATGACGATCAGCGGCTTGCCGGCGCCGGCACGGACGCGTTCAATGTCGGCCGCCGCCACCCGGTTCTCGCTTCCGCTGCAGCCGATCACCACATCGGCGGCGGCCAGGGCTGCAGGAAGGGTTTCCGCCGTGAGGGCGGTGCCGCCGCGGGTGGCGGTGAACGTCCCGGCGCGGCCGGACGAGGAGTAGACGGAGATATTGCTGCAGCCCCGTTCGCGCAGCAGGGCCATGGTTGCCCCGGCGTAGGCGCCGGTTCCGAAGACAACAACGTTCTTGGCTGACCAGTCCGGGCTTTCGGAGATGTCGGTGGCCAGTTCCAGCGCCACTGACACTACGGAAAGGCCGCGGCTGCCGAGTGCGGTCTGGGCGCCGACTTCCTTGGCAGTCCGGGACGCGGTCTGGAACAGGCGGACCAGCGCCCCGCTGGCCGTGCCCTGGTCCTGGGCTTCGATCAGCGCGCGCCGGACCTGGCCCGCGATTTCGCGTTCACCGACGACGGCGGAGTCCAGGCCCGCGCCGACGGTGAACAGGTGCTTGGCGACGGCCTCGCCGGTGAGGGTGCCGAACGCGCGGGCGACGCGGTCTTCGGGAACTCCGGACTGGCGGCTGATCTGCGCGATTACTTCCGACCGCGCGGCCTCGACCTCATCCTCGGAGGGAGCTTCGCAGTAGATCTCATAGCGGTTGCAGGTCGCCAGAACGACCGCGCCCTTGAGGGCCTGACCGTCGTCGAGCACGGATGAAGCGACCTCGGAGGCGCCGGCACTGAGGCGGGCGACGGTTTCCAGGTCGACATCGGTGTGAGTTGCGACAAGAGATATGAGTACCACAGTGTTCCCCATAATAACGAGCGAGTCCTTCATCCGGGTAATAGGCTCGCCTTAGTCAGGGGTCCGTTCCGCGGTGATTCCGGCCACGTACAGTGTGCCGGCGGGACCTTGCGTTAACCATGTGCGGGGGTTCTTGGGCAGAATCGAGCTATGACTCTTAGCGCATCCCACCCCCTGATGGACGGCCGCACGGCAGATTCCCCACTGATTACCGCCTACCGGGGCAGGAAACCGAGCCGTCGTCCTGTGTGGTTCATGCGCCAGGCCGGCCGTTCCCTGCCTGAGTACCGCAAGATCCGCGCGGGCATCGCGATGCTCGATTCCTGCCTGGATCCGGCGCTGGCCGCCGAGATCACCCTCCAGCCGGTCCGGCGGCACGACGTCGATGCAGGTATCTTTTTCTCGGACATCGTGATTCCGCTCAGACTGGCCGGCGTGGATGTCGACATCGTTCCCGGTGTCGGGCCGGTGCTGGGAACCCCGATCCGCACCGCCGAGGATGTCGCGGCGCTGCCGGAGCTGACCGAGGAGGCCCTGGATCCGATCCGGGAGGCCGTCGGCCTGGCGGTGGCTGAGCTGGGGACCAAGCCGCTGATCGGCTTTGCCGGAGCTCCTTTTACCCTAGCGGCCTACATGGTCGAGGGCAGGCCGTCGCGCGACCACCTGGGACCGCGGACCATGATGCATGCGGACCCCGGCACGTGGCAGGCGCTGACCAGCTGGGCGGCGGATGCATCCGGCAAGTTCCTGCGCGCACAGTTGGAGGCAGGTGCCAGCGCCGGCCAGCTCTTCGACTCGTGGGCCGGTTCCCTCGGTCTGGCGGACTACACGGAGCACGTTGCGCCGGCGTCGGCCCGGGCGCTGGACCACGTGCGCGGACTGGGAGCGCCGTTGGTCCATTTCGGCACCGGAACCTCGGAACTGCTGGCAGCCATGCGCGACGTCGGCGCCGACGTTGTGGGGGTCGACTACCGTCTGCCGCTGGACGAGGCGAACCGCAGGCTCGGCGGCGCCACCGTGCTGCAGGGGAACATCGACCCGGCGCTGCTGTCCGCGCCGTGGGAGGTGCTCGAAGCGCATGTCCGTGGGGTGGTCGAAGCCGGCGCCGCAGCGCCCGGACACGTGGTCAACCTCGGCCACGGTGTGCCGCCGCACGCGGATCCAGACGTGCTGACGCGGATTGTTGAGCTCATCCACTCGATCGAGCCATAGCGATGCCGGCCAGCAACAGCAGACTAAACCGGAGTCAGCAGATGCCCAATGCAGGCAAGGTAAACAAGGCCGACAAGGCAGACAAAGCGGATAAAACCGGCGCCGCCAAGGGCCACCGGCCGCACCTGCAGGTCCCCCACCTGCCGGGTCTCCACCGGCCCGGGCGGGCGACGGCGGAAACCAGGCCCGGTGCCGTCGTAATCGGTGGCGGAATCTCCGGACTGGTGGCCGCCCTTGAGCTGGCCAGGGCCGGCTATGCAGTCACCGTGCTGGAACGCAGCAGGGCGCTGGGCGGCTGCGTCGGGCAGCACGAAGTTGCCGGGCTGACGCTCGACAGCGGCGCCGAATCCTTCTCCACCCGCTCGGAGGCTGTGGCTGACCTGATCGCCGAACTGGGCCTGGCCGAACGCATCCAGGCGCCGAATCCGCAGGGGGCATGGATCCAGCTGCCGGTCAAGGGCGGCAGCCTGGCGGGCGGTGCCCAGCCGCTGCCGCGGACCGGGATCCTGGGGATACCCTCGGATCCGGCGGATCCGGCGATCGTGCGCGCCATCGGCAAGGCCGGCTCGGTCCGTGCGGCCCTGGACCGGGTCCGCCCGATGGGCAGCCTGCTGAAGAAGGACCGGGTGAGCCTGGGCGAGGTGGTCCGGACCCGGATGGGCGAGCAGGTGCTGCGCAATCTGGTGGCGCCGGTGGTTGCCGGCGTCTATTCGGCCGATCCGGACCTGCTCGATGTGGATTCAGTGGCACCCGGACTGCGTGCGGCCATGGCCGAGCATGGCTCGCTCGGAGCCGCAGTGGCAGCGATGCGCGCGGCGGCACCGGCAGGCTCCGCGGTCGCGGGGCTGGCCGGCGGCATGGGTGAACTGACCAATGCGCTCGCCGCGGCCCTGCGCGGGCTCGGCGTCCGGCTGCTCACGGAGGTTGCGGTCGAGGGTGTCCGGCGAGGCGGTGACGGGAGTGCCGTGTCGCAGGAACCAGCGCCGAAGCCAGGGCAGGAGTCGGCAGGCGCCGTCACGGTGGTTGACCAGACCGGCGGCCTGGTCACGGCGGCGGGGGCGGATGCTGCAGGTACCGGGAGCCCCGGCCCGGGAGGCCCCGGCCCGGCAGGTTCCAAGCTGGCAGGCCCCGGCCCGGAAACTGCCGCACACGGCACGCGGCCTGCATCCCGGTGGCTGATCGCCGCCGGCGGGCGCGAGTATGCTGCGGATGCGCTGGTGGTGGCCACCGACGGCGGGACCGCCGTCGACCTGCTGGAGCCGCTGGTGCCGGGCCTGGCGGAGCTGAAGCCGGAACCCGGGCCCGGCGTGGCGCTGGTGACACTGGTGGTCGACCTGCCGGAACTGGATTCCCATCCCCGCGGCACCGGCGTGCTGGTGGCAGAGGAAACGCAGGGCGTTGAAGCCAAGGCGATGACCCACGCAACGGCGAAGTGGCAGTGGCTGGCCGACGCGGCCGGCCCCAGCAACCATGTGCTGCGGCTGTCCTACGGGCGGTCGGGAGCCGGCTCCGGAGCCGGACCTGACTCGCGCAGCGACGGGAACCTGTACCTGCAGGCCCTGGCCGATGCTTCGGCCCTGCTGGGCGTGAAGATCACCGACGCCGACGTCGTCGGATGGGACGTGGTCCGCTGGGTCGGTGCCTTGCCGTTTGCCGCCGTCGGCCACCAGGAACGCGTCGCGAAGGTTCGGGGGCTTGTCGCAGCAGTGCCCGGACTGCAGGTGGTGGGCGCCTGGCTGGCCGGTACGGGGCTGGTCTCAGTGGTCAGCGATACCCGCCGGCGGGCCGCGGCCCTGACGCCGGCAGCGGCGGCCGGAAGCCCGGCCGGGACGGCGGAAGCGGCGCTGGCCGACGACGCGCCGGCAACCGCTGCTGAACGTCCGGACGGCGGGCCGCAGACATCCCCGGAATAAGTTCTACACGCTGTAGAATAATGCTGTTTCGACTTAGCCATAGCCAGGAGGCAGACTGTTAATCATGAGTGAGACTTTGGGCGGAAACCAGACCATTTCCAATGAATCAGAAGAACAGTTCTTCACCCTGTGGACGGTGTTCAAGCGTCTGGGGGAGGCGGACCGCAGCGGCGCGGTCGGCGCCTTCGATGAGCTGACGGCGGAACTGGCCGCTGCCGGCGTGACCCTGCGGGGTGCCTACGATGTGTCCGCGATGCGCGCCGATGCGGACATCATGGTCTGGCTGCACGGGCCCAAGCCGGAGGAGCTGCAGGCGGCTGTGCGCCGGATCCGCCGCTCGGGCCTGTTCGCCAACACGGAAATCGTCTGGTCCGCGATGGGCGTCCACCGGGAGGCGGAATTCGCCAAGAGCCATTCCCCGGCCTATTCCCGCGGCGTTGCGCCCAGCACCTGGCTGTGTGTCTACCCCTTCGTGCGCTCCTATGAGTGGTACCTCCTGCCGGCCGAGGAGCGCGGCAAGATGCTGCGTGACCACGGCATGCTGGGCCGCGATTTCCCGCAGGTCCTCTCCAACACTGTGTCCTCCTTCGCGCTCGGCGACTGGGAATGGATCCTGGGCCTGGAAGCGCCCGAGCTGGTGGATCTGGTGGACCTTATGCGCCACCTGCGCGCCACCGATGCCCGCAATCACGTGCGTGAGGAAATCCCGTTCTACACCGGCCGCCGGATTTCCACGAAGGAGATCGCCGAGGTCCTGCAGTGACCGAACAGTCCCTGGACACCCCCGGGTTCGACCCCTTGGCAGGTGTCGACGAGCACGGCCGCATGGCGCCGAAGGCGTACGATGCCATCCTCCTGGCCTCCTTCGGCGGTCCCGAGGGGCAGGACGAGGTCATCCCGTTCCTGCGCCACGTGACCCGCGGCCGGGACATCCCGGACGAGCGGCTCGAGGAGGTGGCCCACCACTACCGTGCCTTCGGCGGCGTCAGTCCGATCAACTCGCAGAACCGCGCGCTGAAGGCCGCGCTGGAGGCGGAACTGGCCGCCCGCGGGATCGGGCTTCCGGTGCTCTGGGGAAACCGCAACTCGCAGCCCTTCGTCGCCGATGTGCTCCGGGAAGCCTACGACGCCGGCCACCGCCGGATCCTGGCCGTCACCACCAGCGCGTATGCCAGCTATTCGAGCTGCCGCCAGTACCGCGAGGACTTCGGCATGGCGCTGGAGGAGACCGGGCTGGCCGGGAAGCTGGAGCTGGACAAGGTGCGGCAGTACTTCGACCATCCCGGTTTCGTGGCGCCGTTCGTGGAGGGCCTGGCCGACGGCCTGGCCAAGGTCCGCGAGGGGCTGGCTGCGGCCGGCCCGAAAGCCGGTCCCATCCACATCCTGTTCTGCACACACTCCATTCCGATGGCCGATGCGGCGGCAGCCGGTCCCCGGCTGCCCGAGGGCGAGGAATACGACGGCGGCAGCGCGTACGTCGCGCAGCACCTGGCCACGGCGCAGGCCGTGCTGGAACGCGTCCCGGAAGCCGCCGGCGTCGACTGGTCCCTGGTGTACCAGTCCCGCAGCGGATCGCCGCACGTGCCCTGGCTGGAACCGGACATCAATGATGCGCTCACCGAACTCGCCGGCAAGGGCGTCAAGGGCGTCGTCATGGTTCCGCTGGGCTTCGTCAGCGACCATATGGAGGTGGTCTGGGACCTGGACACCGAGGCGAAGGACACCTGCGCGGAGCTGGGCCTGGTCGCCGAACGCGTTCCGACGCCCGGCACGCACCGCAGGTTCGTGGCGGGCCTGGTCGATTTGGTTTGCGAGCGTACAGTGGAAAACAACATTGCGGACCGGCCGGCCGTTACCTCGCTGGGGCCATGGTTCGATGTTTGCCGCACCAACTGCTGCGCAAACCTCCGCGGGCCCAAGCCCACGATCGCCGGCGAGGACTCGACCGTCGGAGTGAAGCCTTGCGTGAAGTGACCCAACAACCAGACGAGTCCACCGTGGACATGGCCGATCCGGACCGGCCCGCCCCGGAATTCACCGTGCGGGTCGGCACCCGGGGCAGCGCCCTGGCGCTGACCCAGACCGGTATGGTGGCCGAGCGTCTGTCACATCTGGGCGGTTTCGCGGTGGAACTGGTCCGCATCAGGACCGAAGGCGACGTCAAGACCGGACCGTTGTCCCAGCTGGGCGGCACCGGGGTCTTCGTCGCTGCACTGCGCGAGGCGCTGCTGGCCGGCCGCTGCGATATTGCCGTGCATTCCCTTAAGGACCTGCCCACCGGCCAGGCCGACGGCCTGACCGTCGCAGCGATCCCGCCGCGCGTGGACATGCGGGACGTGCTGTGCGCCCGCGACGGCCTGACACTGGCAGAGCTGCCGGCCGGAGCGCGGATCGGCACAGGTTCGCCGCGCCGCGCCGCGCAGCTGCGCGCCGCGCGGCCGGACATCGAGGTCGTGGATATCCGCGGCAACGTGGACACCCGGCTGGGACGGGTGTCCGGAATGGTGCCCGGTGCGGAACGGATCGAAGGCAAGCAGGGCGACCTTGACGCCGTCGTCCTGGCCGCCGCCGGCCTGACGCGGCTGGACCGGCTGGAAACTGTCACCGAGTTCCTGGATCCGGCGATCATGCTGCCGGCGCCCGGGCAGGGGGCGCTCGCGGTGGAATGCCGCACGGCGGATTCCACTGGCGACGGTCCGCTGGCCGCGGCCCTACGGGATTATGACGACGCCGACACGCGGCTTGCGGTGACCGCGGAACGGTCGCTGCTGGCGCGTCTGGAAGCCGGATGTGCCGCGCCCGTGGGGGCGTTGGCCCGGATCGCGGATGGCTCGCTGACGCTGGAGGCGGTGGTCTGCAGCGAGGACGGAGCCAGGCTGCTGCGCCGGTCCGAATCCACCGCGGAGCTGACCGGCGACGCGGCACTGCGACTCGGCATCCGGCTGGCAGAGCGCCTGCTGGAGGCCGGCGCGGCCGAACTGGCCGATCTGGCGGTCCACTGATCATGCCGGCACACAGGCACGGGCAACCCCCGGTCGATTCAGTGCCGCCGCATGAGCACAACGCCCTGGCAGGGCTGACGGTGGTTCTGCCGCGCGGCGCGGACCGCTCGGCGGGCATGGTGGCCGAATTCCGGCGCCGCGGCGCCCGTCCGCTGCTGATGCCGCTGATCGACTTCGAAGCGCTGGCCGATGTGTCCGAACTCGACCAGGCCTTGGGGCTGCTGGCTGAGGGGCGGTTCGCCTGGCTCATCATCACCAGCATCACCACGGTCCGCGCCCTGAAGGAGCGTGCGCAGGCCAAAGGCGCAACCCTGGCGGAAATGGTTCCGGAACTGACCAAGGTAGCTGCCGTGGGGGAGACCAGCCGGCAGGCGCTTGAAGCCGAGGGCGTCCCGGTGGACCTGGTCCCCGACAGCGAACAGTCCGCGCGCGGGCTCGTCGAAGGCTGGCCGGTGCCGGAGGACAACCCGGTAGGAACGCCGACATCCACGGCGGTGCTGCTGCCGCAGTCGGACCTCGCCGCGGACACCATCTTCAAGGGCTTGATGGACAAGGGCTGGCAGGTGCTGCCGGTGGTGGCCTATCGCACCGTGGACTATCCGGCTGCCCAGGACAGGCGCCTGACGGTGCCTGCGCCGCCGGCCGACGCCAGTGGCCAGACCGGGACGGAGGGTGCCGCCGTCGACATGCTGACGCCCGCGCAGTTTGCTTCCCTTGCCGCCTCCGGCGGCGTGGGCGCGGTCGTCCTGACCTCCCCGAGCGTCGCACGGCGCCTGATGCGGGAAGCCGGGCCGGTTCCGCCGCGGGTGCTGCTGGTGGCGATCGGGCGCACCACCGAGGCGGAAGCCGGCGTGCTTGGCCTGCGCATTGCAGCAACGGCAACCGAGCCCGGGCCGGAGGGCGTCGCAGATGCCGTGGCGGCGGCCGCCGTCGAACGCGCCCGGCGAGAGAACAACGACTGAAGGATCCCAGATGAGCTTTCCCCACCATCGTCCCCGCCGCCTGCGTGCCAATGCCGGCCTGCGGCGGCTGACCGCAGAACACCGGCTGGACCCTGCCGAGCTGATCCTGCCCGCCTTCATCCGGGAGGGGATCAGCGAACCGGTCCCGCTGACCTCCATGCCCGGCGTCGTCCAGCACACCACCGACACCCTCAAGCGCGCCGCGGCGGAAGCCGTCGAACTGGGCGTCGGCGGAATCATGCTGTTCGGGGTGCCGGCCACCCGCGACCCGGAGGGGAGCGCCGGCTGCGATCCCAAAGGCGTCCTCAACCAGGCGATCCGCGACGTCGCCGCCGAGGTGGGCGACGACCTGGTGGTCATGAGTGATCTGTGCCTGGACGAATTCACCGACCACGGGCATTGCGGCATCCTGGGGACCAACGGCGAAGTGGACAATGACGCCACGCTGCAGGTGTACGGGCGGATGGCCGTCGCGCAGGCCGAGGCCGGGGCGAAGGTGCTGGGACCGTCCGGCATGATGGACGGCCAGGTGGCCGTGATCCGGCAGGCGCTGGACGCGGTCGGCTATCAGGACGTCGCCCAGATCGCCTACGCGGCCAAGTATGCCTCCGCGTTCTACGGTCCCTTCCGCGAGGCCGTCGATTCCCAGCTCAAGGGGGACCGCCGCACCTACCAGATGGATTCGGCGAACCGGCGCGAAGCGCTGCTCGAGGTCGAACTCGACATCGAAGAGGGCGCGGACATGGTGATGGTCAAGCCCGCCATGAGCTATCTGGACATCCTGGCAGACGTTGCCGCCATGTCGCCCGTCCCGGTCGCCGCGTACCAGATTTCCGGCGAGTACGCGATGATCGAAGCCGCGGCCGCCAACGGCTGGATCGACCGCAGGGCTGCTGTCGAGGAGTCGGTCCTGAGCATCAAGCGGGCAGGAGCCAACATGGTTTTGACGTACTGGGCCTGCGAGCTCGCCGCCTGGCTGAAGGAAAGCAAGTAAATGACCACTTCTGAAGAACTGTTCGAACGCGCCCGCGCCCTCATGCCCGGCGGCGTCAATTCCCCGGTCCGCGCTTTCGGCTCGGTCGGCGGGACGCCGCGGTTCATTGTCTCCGCCAAGGGCCCGTATGTGACCGATGCAGACGGACGCGACTATGTGGACCTGGTGTGCTCGTGGGGGCCGGCGCTGGTCGGCCACGCCCACCCGGACGTGCTCGCAGCCGTGCACGCAGCGGTGGACCGGGGACTCTCCTTCGGCGCCTCGACTCCGGACGAAGCCGTGCTCGCCGGGATGGTCATGGAACGCGTTCCCGCCGTCGAGCGGCTGCGCATGGTGTCCACGGGCACCGAGGCAACCATGACGGCGGTCCGGCTGGCCCGCGGCTTCACCGGGCGCAACCTGGTGGTCAAGTTCGCTGGCTGTTACCACGGACACCAGGACGGCCTGCTGGCCGCTGCTGGCTCCGGCGTGGCCACCCTCGCGCTGCCGGGCTCGGCCGGCGTGACCGAGGCGACGGCGGCGGAGACGCTGGTCCTGCCGTACAACGACGTGGACGCCGCCCACGCCGCCTTTGCCACGCACGGGGACAGCATCGCAGCCGTCATCACCGAAGCCGCCCCCGCCAATATGGGCGTGGTCACCCCGAACCCTGGCTTCAACGCCCAGCTGGCCGACCTCACGGCCAGCCACGGCGCGCTGCTGATCCTGGACGAGGTGCTGACCGGCTTCCGGGTTGGCCCCGGCGGCTACTACGGCCTCACCGGTGCCGCTGAGGGCTGGAAGCCCGATCTGTTCACCTTCGGCAAGGTTATCGGCGGCGGGATGCCGGTCGCCGCACTGGGCGGCCGGGCCGATGTGATGGACTACCTTGCCCCGATCGGACCGGTTTACCAGGCCGGAACGCTCTCCGGGAACCCAATCGCCATGGCCGCGGGCGTGGCCACGCTGACCGCGGCAACCGCAGCGGTGTATGAGCACATCGACGCCAAGTCCCTTGAACTGTCCGCAGCGGTCAGCTCGGCACTGGACGGGGCCGGCGTGGACCACAGCATTCAGCGGGCAGGCAATCTGTTCAGCGTGGCTTTCGGCACCTCGGCCGCCGGCGTGCACAACTATGCCCAGGCCCAGGCCCAGGAAGCCTTCCGCTACGGTCCGTTCTTCCATGCCATGCTGGAGGCAGGAGTCTACCTGCCGCCGTCGGTCTTCGAAGCCTGGTTCCTGTCCAGCGCGCACGACGATGCCGCCATGGACCGCATCTTCACGGCGCTGCCGGCGGCCGCGAAGGCCGCCGCAGCGGCGGAGGCTTAGCGGCGGAGGCTTAGCAGCGAGTCAAAAAGCGTGGAACTGGATGAGCCCCCGGCCATGGCCGGGGGCTCATCCAGTTCCCGTGGTTTCCTTGACCGGGCGGCACCGGTTCAGGAGGCCGGGCCGCTTCGGCTAGGAGGCCGGAATAACGTCGCCGTTGGGCCAGGTTTCCGTGATGAACTGCTTGACCTCTTCGCTGTGCAGCAGTTCGTCCAGCTTCTGGATCGCGGCATTGCCCTCGTCTTCGACGCGCCAGGCCAGGAAGTTGCCGTACTGGCTGGACTGGGTGTCCTCGACGGCCAGGGCGTCCCCGACGCTGAGCCCCGCCGCGATGAAGTAGTTTCCGTTGAGGATCGCCATATCGATGCTCGGATCCCGCATGTCATTGACCAGCAGTTCGGGCTGGTTTTCGGAGAACTCCAGGTTCTTCGGATTCTGCTCGTCCGTCAGGGTCAGCGCCGCGGAATCCGCTTCAATGTTCTGGAGCAGGCCTTCTGCCTCCAGAAGCTCGAGGGCACGGACCTGGTTCGACGGGTCGTTCGTGATGGCGACGCGCGCGCCGTCACTGAGCGCGGAGATATCCTCCACCGTTTCAGAGAAGGCGGCGTAGGGCTCAATGTGGATCGGCTCGCCGTGGGCGAAGTCGTAGCCCTTGTCCTGGACCTGCTGGTCGAAGAATGGCTGGTGCTGGAAGTAGTTGGCGTCCAGAGTGCCATCGCTGAGCGCCGTATTCGGCGTCTGGAAGTCCTCGATTTCCTGGATTTCCAGATCCAGGCCGGCATCGGCTGCCAGTTCGGTGTCGACGAACTCCAGGATGCGGGCATGGGGAACCGGGCTGGCACCCACCGTCAGCGTCACAGGGTTCTGCGGGTCGAGTGTCGTGACTTCGGCGCTGGGGGCGGAGTCTCCTCCACCGCAAGCCGTCAGCGCCAACGCAGCAACAGCGCCGGTTGCCAGAAGGGAGAATTTCTTACGCATCGAGTGCGTTCCTTTCACGTCAACCCGGCGGGTACAGGTCCGGCGCCGGGCAATGATGCAGCAAGCGGCTACTCGCTGCAGTTCTTTCGGGCGCAGGCCCGCAAAGTCTGGAGGCAGGCGGTGCTAGCGATGGTCGATGCGCTTGGAGATCTGGTCACCGACAACCTGGATGATCTGCACCAGTACCACCATGACCACGATCGTAACAATCATGACGGTGGTGTCGAATCGCTGGAACCCGTAGTTGTAGGCCAGCCGGCCCAGACCGCCACCGCCGATGAGGCCGGCCATGGCCGAGTAACCCACCAGGGTGACCACCGTCGTCGTCATAGCTGCTATCAGGGTGGGCAGGGACTCCCGCAGGAGCACTTTGGTGACCACCTGGAGGTTGGTGGATCCCATGACCAGAGCAGCGTCTATCTTGCCGGAGTGGACATCGCGCAGAGCGGTCTCCACCAGACGGGCAAAGAAGGGGATCGTACCGATGGTCAGGGACACCGAGGCGGCGATGGGCCCCAGGCTCGTTCCGACAATCAGCCGCGCCAGCGGGATGAGCGACACCATCAGGATGGCAAAGGGGATCGAACGGGTGATATTGACGACGATGTCCGAGACGATCCGGTTGAACACCGGCATCGGGCGCAGGCCGCCCGGCGCCGAGGTGTGCAGCAGGACACCCAGCGGCAGGCCGATCAGTACCGTGAAAACGGTCGAAATGCCGACCATCTGCAGGGTTTCGACGATTGCCGACGGCAGTGCCTGGGTGAGGGCGGGATTGGTGAACAGATCTTCAAGGAAATTCATGCGGCAACCTCCACTCCGACGCCCTGGTCCCGGAGATAGGCCATGATTTCCGCTACCGGAGCCTGATCCGCCAGCTGCACCCGCAACCGGCCGAACTGGCTGCCGGCCAGAGTTTCGATGCTGCCGGCCAGGACATTGACATCCACATCGAACCGGCGGGTGATGGTGGACAGCACGGGTTCGGACGCGGTTCCGCCGGAGAACCAGATCTCCAGGACCGCCCCGCGGCCGGGGATCGCGGCGGGCGGCAGCGGAATCAGGGATTTGGCCAGCTGGCCGTTGAGGTCGGCGGCAACTTCCCTGAGCGGCCCGTGTTCGACGATCCTGCCCTTGGCCAGCAGCGAGACCGAGTCGCAGATGCGCTTCACAACGTACATTTCATGGGTGATGACCAGCACCGTCAGCTGGAGCCGGTTGGTCAGATCCTGGATCAGGTCGAGGATCTCCGACGTCGTCGCCGGATCCAGCGCGGAAGTCGGCTCATCACAGAGCAGCACATGCGGATCCGCGGCCAGCGCCCTGGCGATGCCGACACGCTGCCGCTGCCCGCCGGACAGCTGCGCAGGATAGGCGTCCTCGAACCCCTCCAGTCCCACGAGCTTCAGCAGCTCCGCGGCCCGGTCCCGGATTCTGTTCCTGGGCGTCCGCACCAGCTCCATCGGGTGCGCGACATTACCGGCGGCTGTCCGGGAATCAAGCAGATTGGCGTGCTGGAAGACCATACCGATCCGGCGGCGCGCCGCGCGCACCTCCGTATCCTTGACGGTGGTCAGTTCCTTCCCATCGATATTGACGGATCCCGACGTCGGCCGGTCGAGCAGGGTGAGGCAACGTACCAGCGTGGACTTCCCGGCACCCGAGTGGCCCACGATGCCGTGGATCGAGCCCTTGGGCACCTGCAGGCTCACACCGTCAAGGGCGACGACTTCCCGCGTGCCCTGGTGATAGACCTTGCGCAGATCGGTAACGGTAATCATGCAACCTCAATGATGGGCGGAATCCGCGGCACGCGGCTGTTCTGGGGGATCCGGCCGCCGGGGCCGCCGGGGTTCGGGACCGTCCGGCCGCTGCCGGCGCCGGAACGCACTGGGCAATTAAATCACGCGGCAGGAACATCACGGGGACTGAGCATCACCGGGACAACCATCGAGGCGTGGACGGCTCCGAGATCCGGCCAGCGGGGCATGGACGCCCCGTCTGCTGCCGCGTCCCTACACTACCGTCGCTGCGGCATCCGGAGCGGGCTGGAGGGGCCAGCAGCCGTTGACCACAGCATCGGGATTCCGGCGCCGCAGGTAATCCTGGAAACTTGCCGCCTGTTCCGCGGCCCATCCCACCTGGGCTTCATGCAGCCGGACGGCATCACCATGCAGCTGCGGGAACCGGGAGGCCAGCGCAGAAGCAACGCCGAGGGTCGCCATGACGTCGGCGGCGGAAGTATGGGCCTTCTCGAAGCGCACGCCGTAATGCTGGCTCAGTGCCGTCAGGGTCCGCTTGCCCCGGCGGTAACGGTCCATCTGCTTGTCCATGATGTAGGGATCGATGACCGGCAGCGGCGTACATGCAGTGATTCCGTGGCGGCGGCACTCAGCCCCGAGGACAGTGAAGTCATAGGAGGCGTTGAAGGCCATGACGGGGACCCCGGCGTCGAACATGCCGGCCAGGACCTCCAGCACCTCGGCGGCAACCTGCGCCGCCGGGAGTCCTTCCGCACGCGCCTTTTCAGTGGAGACCCCGTGGATGGCCGCCGCTTCCGCCGGGATGGGAATGCCGGGGTCGGCCAGCCACTCGTGGCTGCGGCGCACGTCTCCCCGGCCGTTGACCAGTACGATGGAGGCAGTGACGATCCGGGCCTCGTGCGGATCCCTGCCGGTGGTTTCGAAGTCGAATGCTGCGCGGGGTAGTTCATGCCAACTGTTCATGCTCCCAAGCTATCGGCCGCCTCCGACGTTCCTGGGGACCTTCCGCGGGGCGACATCCGCCGGTGCCTGGCCGGGACGGCGCCGCCGCCCGGTTAAGGTATTGATCATGCGCGGGGACTATGTGGAAGCGGTACTGGATGTGGCCGCGGCCATCCCGGCGGCCCGCGTGCTGTCCTACGGTGACATTGCGGAGATCCTCGGCGCCGGCGGTCCCCGTCAGGTAGGCGCGGTGCTGTCCCGCTGCGGCTCGGACGTTCCGTGGTGGCGCGTCGTGCGGGCCAGCGGCCTGCCTCCCGAAGGGCATGGGCTGGAAGCCTGGCACCATTACCGCGAAGAACGGACAGCACTGAAGGGAACGCCGGATGATGCGGGCCATGGATACCGCGTGGACATGCGGCAGGCCCGCTGGACACCCGGAGTCCGGGATATGGAGGCATTGGAGGCCATCGCGGCAAAAATGTCAGAGGGGATTGCTGAAGTAGAACCATGACGATGACGACCGCAGACAACGCCGGGACCGCGTCCGGATCCACTGCCGGAAACCCTGCCGCAGGCCTGGAAGCGCCGGGACTCCGGCTGGTCCGCCCCGCAGCCGCCGTCTGCGCTGCTCCGGTGCTGAGCGCCGACCAGCAGAGGGTCGTGGACCTGCCATCCGGTTCCGGTCCGGCCCTCATCCTTGGAGCGCCCGGAACCGGCAAGTCCACCGTGCTCGTGGAATCTGCAGTAGCACGCATCGAACGGGACGGGCTGGAAACATCGTCGGTGCTCATCCTGGCGCCGACACGGCTGGCTGCTGCCCGGCTGCGCGACCAGTTCACAGGACGGCTGAACCGCAGCCTGAGCACAACCCCCGCCAGGACCTGGTCTTCATATGCCTTCGATCTGCTGCGCCGGGCCAAAGTGGAAGGCAGGCTGGCGCTGGAACGCGCGCCCAAGCTGCTGTCCGGCCCGGAACAGGACCACATCATCACCGAACTCCTGCGCGGACATGACGCGGGCTTCGGTTCCACAATCCGGTGGCCGGACGACCTCCAGGCCGCCCTGCCCACCCGGGGCTTCCGGCAGGAACTGCGGCAGCTCTTCGACCGGGTCATCGAATACGGGCTGACGGCGCCGGACCTTGCACTCCTGGGGCAGGAGCACGGCCGGCCGGACTGGACCGCGGCGGCCCAGTTGTTCCAGGAATACCGGGACCTCATCGACATCCGTATGCCCGAAGCCTTCGACCCAGCCGGCATCATCACTGCGGTCCGCCAGCTGTTCCAGGAACAGCCGGACTTCCTGGCGGAGGAAAGGCAACGGCTCGGCCTCATCCTGGTCGACGACATCCAGGAAGCCAACCCCGCCATCTACGAGCTGCTGGCGGTACTCGGAGAGGGGAAGGACACTCTCGTCACCGCCTGCCCGGATACGGTTGTCCAGGGCTTCCGCGGCGCCCGGCCGGACCTGGTCCCGCAGGCAGCCAGGCTGCTGGCCCCGGTCGGGGGCGAAACACGCCGGATGGTGCTTACCACCTCGCACCGGCTCCGTCCGGCAATGGCCGCGGCCTGGGGCAGGGTGGCCGGCCGGATTGCCCAGACGGGCGAGGCACACCGGATCCGGCAGCTGGACTGCGCCGGTGGCAGCGGCACCGGCCTCGCTGAAGCGCACATCGTGCCGTCGGCGGTCCACGAGCTCAGGTATGTCGCCCAGCGGATCCTCGCTGCCCAGCTCAGGGACGGGCGCAGGCTGTCGGACATCGCGGTCATTGTGCGCACCGGTGCCAAACTGGCGGAACTGCAGCGGTATCTCTCCGGCCAGGGAATCCCCGTCAGTGTGCCGGTAGCGGAAAATGCGGTGCGGGATGAAGTAGCGGTCCGTCCGCTGCTGGACGCCTTCGCGGTCGCAATGGACAGCAAGGAACTGACTCCGGACCTGGCCGTCGGCCTTCTGACGTCCCGGATCGGCGGGGCTACCGCCATCGACCTGCGCCGGCTGCGGCAGTCGCTGCGTAGGGAGGAGGCCCTCGGCGGCGGTGGACGGGGCAGTGACAGTCTCCTGGTCGAGGCCCTGACGGAACCGGGCGCGCTCGAAACCCTCGGCTGGGAAGCCAAGGCGGCGCGCCGCATAGCCCGCATGCTCGCTGACGGCCGCCGCGCCGCGGCCGAGGCCGGGGCCAACGCAGAGTCGGTGCTTTGGGTACTGTGGGAGGCAGCCGGCCTGGCGGACCACTGGGCCCGGGTTGCGATGGAGGGCGGGCCGGCAGGAGTACGGGCCGACCGCGATCTGGATGCCATCATGGCCCTGTTCCATACCGCGGAGCGGTTCGTGGACCAGCTTCCGGGGTCGACGCCGCAGCAGTTCCTGGATTATTTGCTGAACCAGGACCTGCCGATGGATACGCTGGCCCAGCGTGCGCAGGTCGCCGATGCCGTGGAGCTGCTGACGCCGGCAAGCGCGGCGGGACGGGCCTGGCCGGTGGTGATCGTGGCCGGCCTGCAGGACGGCGTCTGGCCCAACACCAGGCTCCGGGGAGAGCTGCTCGGCAGCACCGAACTTGTGGACGTCCTCGAAATGGGCTCCACCGAGGCACGCCGGGTCAGTGCTGTCAGCCGGCTGCGGGACATCCGCTATGACGAGCTGCGCAGCTTCTCCACCGCGGTGTCGAGGGCCGGAGAACACCTGCTCTGCGTCGGTGTCTCTTCGGAGGATGACCAACCCTCTTCGTTCCTGGACCTCGTGGATCCTTGGGAAGACGACGAGCAGCCGCGTCCCCTGACCGAAGTCGTCCGTCCGCTGACGCTGCGGGCACTGACGGCCGAACTGCGGCAGGCGGCCCAGACGGCCCAGACGGATCCGGAGGAAGCGGCGGCGGCAGCCCGCCAGCTGGCCGTGCTGGCGGCAAACCCCGTGCCGGTGCGGGGCGCGGATCCCAGCGAGTGGTGGGGCCTGCTGCCGCTGAGCTCCACGGACTGCATCGTCGCGCCGGGGCAGCCGGTGCCGGTTTCGCCGTCGAAGGTCGAAGCCGTGCACAAATCGCCTCTGGATTGGTTCATCCAGGCGGCCGGAGGCGAAGCAGCCACGGACTTTGCACGCAGCCTGGGCACGCTGGTCCACAGTATTGCCCAGGACCTCCCGGATGCTTCGGGAACGGAATACGTCGAGGAACTCACCCGGCGCTGGCCGTCACTGGGGATGAAGGACAACTGGGAGGGACGGCTGGACTTCAGGCGGGCCGAACGGATGGTCCGCCAGCTGGCTGAGTACGTGATCCTCATGCGCCGGGCAGGCCGCAGCCTGCTGGCCACCGAGCAGGACTTCGAAGTATCCGTACCGGGCGCCGACCGTACCGCGCTCCTGCGCGGCCAGGTGGACAGGCTCGAAATCGACGCAGAGGGCCGGCTGGTCATCGTCGACCTCAAGACCGGCAAATCCAAGCCGACCGCGAAGGACATGCCGCAGCATCCGCAGCTGGCCGCCTACCAGACGGCGGTCCGGGAAGGCGGATTCGACGAGGTGCGGCCGGGGACGGAAAGCGGTGGTGCCGCTTTGGTCCAGCTCGGCGTCGACGCCGTCAAGGTACCGATCCAGGAACAGGAACCACTGGCACCCGATGACACCTGGGCACGGGACCAGGTGCTGGATGCCGCAGCACTGATGGCCGGGAACAGCTTCCTGGCCCGCCACGACCCCGGGAGGAACTCCGGCAGCGGACACGGGTGCCGTGTACCGGAAGTCTGCCCTCTCTGCGCCGAAGGAAAACAGGTGACCGAATGACGATCGTCGAGGAAGAAGCCCCCGCAGGCGAACTGCCCGAACCCGCTTTCAGCCCGGCGGAGCTGGCGCGCCTCATGGGCGCAGAACATCCGCCGACGGCCGAACAGGCCGCCATTATCAGCTCTCCGCTGGAGCCGATGCTGGTCGTGGCCGGCGCCGGGTCTGGCAAGACCAAGACGATGGCGGACCGGGTGGTCTGGCTGGTGGCCAACGGCTGGGTCCGGCCGGAGGAAATCCTCGGCGTCACTTTTACCCGCAAGGCGGCCGGCGAGCTGTCCGCACGCATCCGTGCGCAGCTTGCCCTGCTGGCCAGAAAGGGGCTGATGCCGAAGCCGGACGGGGAAGCGGCCGACGAGATGCTTGATCCCAAGGTCTCGACGTACCACTCCTATGCCAGCGGAATCGTGGCGGATTACGGACTCCGCCTGGGCATCGAACGGGACACGGTACTGCTCGGTGCCGCCCAGTCGTGGCAGCTCGCCAGCACGATCGTCGAGTCCTACGAAGGAGCCGCCGAACACTTCACTGCGGCCAAGTCCTCGCTGGTCAAGGCGGTCATCGACCTGGCCGCCGAATGCGCGGAACACCTCCGTGATCCTCAGGAGGTACGGGACCTGTTGGATGACGCCGTGGAACGGCTCAGCGGCCTGCCCTACGTCTCCGAAAGCAGCCGGAAGCCGTCGCAGGAAGTCGGTAAACTCGTCAACCGGCTGCGGACCCGCTCGACCGTCGCGGAACTTGTCCAGCACTACATCCGGGCGAAGCGTGCCCAGGGCGCCATGGATTTCGGCGACCTGATGTCCCTGGCTGCGCGCATCGCCGTCGACATCCCCGCGGCGGCCCAGCTGGAGCGCCAGCGCTACCGCGTCGTGCTGCTCGACGAGTTCCAGGACACATCGCACGCCCAGATGGAGCTGTTCTCCCGCCTCTTCGGAGCCGGGCACGCGGTGACTGCCGTGGGGGATCCAAACCAATCGATCTATGGGTTCCGCGGCGCATCCGACGGCCAGCTCTTCAGGTTCCCGGAAAGGTTTCCCAGGGTGGGGCCTGAAGGGCGCAGGGAACTGGCAGCCGTCCGGTTCCTCACCACCGCGTGGCGAAATTCCACCAATATCCTGGACATGGCCAACGCCGTGGCAGCGCCGCTGAACGGACCCGCAGTCAACGCATCCGCCGGCACCGGCACAGGGTCAGGCGCCGGACGCATCCGCGTTCCGGCCCTGCAGGCCCGGCCGGGTGCCCCCGCCGGCGGAGTTCGGCTGAGCCGGTTCGCCTCGGACAAGGATGAGGCAACCGCTGTCGCCGACCGGATCCAGCAGCTGCGCGGACCCGGTGCCCAGGAGCCCGGCGCGCCACGGCAACTGCCGTCCATGGCGGTCCTGTGCCGCAAGCGGGCCCAGATGGAGCCACTGCGGCGCGAGTTCGAAGAGCGCGGAATCCCCTATGAGATCGTGGGGCTGGGCGGCCTGCTCAGCACCCCCGAGATTGTCGACCTGGTGGCCGTCCTGCGCGTCCTGGCGGACCCCACCCGGTCCGATTCGCTCATGCGGCTGCTCTCCGGCGCCCGCTGGCGCCTCGGCCCGGCGGACCTGATGGCCTTCTCGGACTGGTCAAGGCATCTGGCCAGGCAGCGCGAGGCGGCCGCGCGGCAGCACATAGCGCTGGACCTCGACAGCGATGAACCGCCGGCGGGAGAACCTACCATTGAACATGACGTGGTGGACGGCTCCAGCCTCGTCGAGGCCCTCGACCGGCTGCCGCGGCCGGGGTGGACTTCGCGGCACGGGCGGTGCCTCACCGACGCTGCGCTGGCCCGGCTGTCAGCCCTTCGTGCGGAGCTGAGGCACCTTCGTTCGTTCGTCGGCGACGACCTGACGACGCTGATCGGTGAGGTCGAGCGGGCCACTCTGCTGGACATCGAAGTTGCATCCAAGCCAGGGGTGAGCATCCACCAGGCCCGGCGGAATCTGGACGCCTTCACCGATGCCGCGGCGGGATTCCTGCAGACCTCGCAGCGCGTCGACCTGCTCGCATTCCTGGGCTGGCTGGAGGCCGCGGCGGCGGAGGAGGGCGGCCTCGACGTCGTCCAGACGGAAGTCAGCCATGATGCCGTGCAATTGCTGACCGTCCACGCCTCGAAGGGGCTGGAGTGGGACGTGGTGTTTGTTCCGGGGCTGAATGCCGGGGCGTTCCCGTCGAACAAGGATTCGCGCTGGAGCAGCGGGAACTCGGCGCTGCCGTGGCCCCTCCGCGGAGATCACGCGGAGCTGCCGGCCTGGGATACCGACCAGCCGGACCAGAAGGGCTGGCTGGACAGCGAAAAGGCCTTCAAGGGTGACTGCCAGGCACACGGCGAGCTGGAGGAACGGCGGCTGGCCTATGTGGCCTACACTCGGGCCCGCCACGAGCTGCATTGCAGTTCCGCGGCCTGGGTGGGATCCCGTGCTGCCGCCGCTGGCACCTCGACATTCCTCGCCGAACTCCTGCCCCTGGCTGAGGGGCCGGCTGCATCGGCCCAGCGGGGGACCTGGATCGACGACGAGGCCGTGGGGAGCGAAAACCCCAACAACGCCGCGGAAGAGACCGCTTTGTGGCCGTATGATCCACTGGAGGGTCCGCTGGATGCGACGACAGGCAGGCGGCTGCGGCCGGGTGCCGGCCGCCGCGCGCAGGTGGAAGGGGCAGCGGGGGCCGTGCGGGCGGCACGGGCCGAACTGGCAGCGGGCGCCGTCTTCCCGCCCGACCGGTGGAGCCGGGAAACGGAACTCCTGCTCGCCCGGCACAATGACCGGAGTCAGAGTGCCGACGTGCAGCTTCCTGCGCACATCTCGGCTTCCCTCCTGGTGGAACTGGCGGACAATCCGGCCGAGGTCACCCGCCGGCTGCGCCGGCCTGTTCCCCGGAAGCCGGGCATGGCCGCGCGGAAGGGAACTGCGTTCCATGCGTGGGTCGAGGACTATTTCGGCAGCAGCGGCATGCTGGACATCGATGAGTTTCCCGGTGCAGCGGATGCGTATGTGGACGAGGCCTACGAGCTTGAGGAGATGATCCGGACTTTCAAGGCGTCACCCTGGGCCCAGCGGAGTCCGGCGTTCATCGAGGTGCCGGTGGAAACCCGCGTGGATACCGTCGTCGTCCGGGGTCGGATTGACGCGGTCTTCCGCGGGCCGGACGGCAGCTGGGAACTGGTCGACTGGAAGACAGGCCTTCCTCCGGCCAAGCCGAAGCTGGGTATCCGGTCGGTACAGCTGGCTGCCTACCGCCTGGCCTGGGCGCGGCTGAAAGGCGTCGAAGTAAACCAGGTCAAGGCCGCCTTCTACTATGTGGCAGCGGACACCATCATCCGGCCCCATGATCTGGCCGGCGAGGCGGAACTGGAGGAAATCGTCCGCAGGGCGTATGCGTCAGGAGACGGTGCATAGGCCCTGCGGGTGCAGCGGCTAGCCGAGGTGCCGGACGACAGGCATCGCCGTGGTCACAGTGTCCACCGCGGACACCGGGCCGGCGTCCGCCACCGTAGTAATCGCTGGCTCGGCCATTCCCGCTGGCTTTCCCTTGCCGCCCTGCCCCTGGGCCTTGCGGAAGACGGCACCGTATTCGGTCGCTGTCCGCGGCCTGCCGCTTATCGGCGTGCTGTTGGCGGCCGTCGGGGTGCTGTTGGCAGCGGAGCTGCTCGGTATGGGACCGGTGTCCGCAGCACCGCCGGCCATGCCGCGGGCAGGGGCAGCGGCCGCGGTGGCGTTTGCAACCGGTTTCGCAGCGCTGCCCGCGGCAGATGCTGGGGGAGCGGCAGGTGCTGGGGGAGCGGCGGGACCGCTGCCGGAAGGACCGATGCCGGATGCGGGCGACGGGGAGGCCTCGTGGGCGATGATGTCCGCCTCCAGCGTCGCCAACATTTCCTCGGCTTCCTCGACCATCTGCTGGTTCTGCGCGGCCAGGCCGCGAACCAGCCACTGGGCCAGCGCGAATTCGGCGGACAACGCCGCGCGGCGCAGCAGGTGGCGGTCGGGGGTTTCCTTCCGGGCCGCCGTATACGCCTTCAGCACCGTGTCGGCGAAAGACGACTCATTGGCGGCGATCAGCCAGGCGAAGTCGTCGGCGGGATCACCGATGCGCAGGTCGGTCCAGCCCGTAACGGCCGTGACCCGGCCGGCGGACAGCAGCAGATTGTCCTCGTGCAGGTCGCCGTGGACCACGCAGGGATTGAAGCGCCACAGGGAGACATCCTCCAGCGCGTGCTCCCAGCGGCGCAGCAGGACGGAAGGGATCTTGCCTGTGGTGGCCGCCTGGTCCAGTTCGTTGAGCTTGCGCTGGCGGAACTCGTTGGCGGTGTAGCTGGGCAGGTCCGCGTTCTGGACGATCTGGGGAGGCAGGTCATGGATGGCTGCCATAGCGCGGCCGATTTCGGCCGGAATGGTTCCGCCCTCTGCCACCAGCACGTCCACGTCCCGGGCGAAGCCGGGCAAATGCGAATACACGAAAGTCGTCAGTTCCCCCAGCCGCACGGTGCCGGCAACGGAGGGCATATTGAACGGCAGGTCGGCCCGGACGCCCGGATTGAAGCCGCGCAGGACCAGTAGTTCCGTCTCCAGCCGCATGCTGGCTTCGGCATGCTTGGGGGAGCGGACGCGCCACTGTTTTCCGGCGTCGTCAATAAGTACCGCCGAATCGAAGTCGGCGGTGTCGTCGGGGAGGCCGGCGACGCCGGTGGGAGCGAGCCCAGGCACGGCGGCGCTAGCAATTGCTGCCAGTTCCATGGGTGTGCGTTTCACACCCTCCACCGTAAAGCGCCAAGGGCCGCTTCGGCCTGTCCGACGGCGGCGAGTCGCCAGAACAATGTGCGCTCCGCACCCGAAATGCGAATTGGGGGCGGGAGTCAGTACGGTAGAGACATGAGCAGTACGACGCCGGCCACCGCAGTTCCCCCACTTGGACCGCTGGCGCTGGCGCGCAGTGCTGTCGACCGCGGATGCGAGCGCCGCGGCGCAGACGGCCTCATCGAGGACCTGTGGGGCAAGCCGGGCACCAAGGTGATGTACATCGCCGGCGGCAGGACGCCGGTCCGGGACAATGGGCTCCTCCTGCTGGATACGGCCGGACGCCGGCTCCCCGCCCTTCCGGTGTACCTGGGGCGCACGCTCGACGGATCCGGTCCCGAACCGGCCGGCACCGAGATCGTGCTGGCCGCGCTCCCCGCGCCGGTCGCCGATTCGGAGGTCGGTGATTCAGCGGCCGACGCCGAGTGGCTGGGACTGCGGGAGGTGGCCCTGGGGTTGTCCCCGCGGGATGCCGGATTGTTCGTGGAAGCAGCCGCGATCGCCAACTGGCATGCAACGCACACGCACTGTCCCCGCTGCGGACACCGCACCGAGCCGGAACAGGGCGGCTGGGTCCGGCGCTGCCCGGCGGACAACAGCGAGCATTATCCGCGCACCGATCCGGCCATCATCGTCACGGTGGTCGACGAGCAGGACCGCCTGTTGCTGGGATCGTCGAAGCAATGGGCCGGCAACCGCTTTTCCACCCTGGCCGGCTTCGTCGAACCCGGAGAGTCGCTGGAGGCGGCAGTGATCCGGGAAGTTGCCGAGGAATCCGGCATCGAAGTCCATTCACCCCGCTACATGGGCTCCCAGCCCTGGCCGTTTCCCTGCTCGCTCATGGTCGGCTTCACCGCGCAGGCAAGCAGCACCGAAACCCGGCCGGACGGCGTCGAGATCGTGGATGTCCGGTGGTTCACCCGGGAGGAGCTGGCACAGGCCGTGGCCAGCGGGGAAATCCGGATTGCCAGCGGCGTATCCATCGCCCGCTCGCTGATCGAGCACTGGTACGGCGGTCCCCTGGCGGAGGCGGCAGCGGAGGTGCGCCAGCAGTGACCGGGCTTGAAGAGCGGATCCTTTCGGGCCTGGATAATGAACAGCGCCAGGTAGCGACGGCGCTGACCGGGCCGGTCTGCGTGCTGGCCGGCGCCGGGACGGGCAAGACCCGGGCCATCACCCACCGCATCGCCTATGGTGTCCATACCGGGGTCTACAAGCCCCAGCAGGTCCTGGCCGTCACGTTCACGGCACGGGCCGCAGCGGAAATGCGGACCCGGCTGCGCGACCTGGACGTGGGCGGGGTCCAGGCCCGGACCTTCCATGCCGCAGCACTGCGCCAGCTGCAGTATTTCTGGCCCCAGACCGTCGGCGGCCAGCTGCCCGGGTTGCTGGAGCATAAGGCCGGGCTGATCGCCGAAGCCGCCAGGCGGCTGCGGCTCAGCACGGACCGCGCGGCGATCCGCGATCTGGCGGCGGAGATCGAATGGGCCAAAGTCTCCATGCTGACCCCGGCAGGCTATGTCCGGGCGGCTGCGGGCCGGGCGGAACCGGCAGGATTCGACCTCACCACTGTGTCCCGGCTGTTCCAGGCGTACGAAGACGTCAAGATGGACCGCAATGTCATCGACTTCGAAGATGTCCTGCTGATCACCGTCGGCATTCTGCAGGAAGACGCCAAGGTGGCTGCCGAAGTGCGGTCCCAGTACCGCCATTTCGTGGTCGATGAATACCAGGACGTCTCGCCGCTGCAGCAGCGGCTGCTGGACCTGTGGCTGGGGGAGCGGCAGGAACTGTGCGTCGTGGGCGATGCCAGCCAGACCATTTACTCCTTCACCGGTGCCACCTCCAAGCATCTGCTGCGCTTCACCGAGCGGTTCCCGGACGCCCAGGTCGTCAAGCTCGTACGCGACTACCGCTCAACACCGCAGGTCGTCCAGCTGGCCAACGGCCTGCTGGCTGCCCGCACGGCGGAAACGCGCAGGCAGTCCGGTCCCTCCACCTGGCCGACCCCGCTGGAGCTGATCGCCCAGCGCCCGGCCGGGCCGGCGCCGTCGTTCGCTGAATATCCCGACGACGAGGCCGAAGCTGCCGACGTCGCCCAGCGGATCAGGAAGCTGATGGCCGAGGGGGTCCAGGCCAGCCAGATCGCGATCCTGTACCGCACCAACGGCCAGTCGGAGGCCTACGAGCAGGCGCTCGCCGCGGCCGGGATCGGCTACCAGCTGCGCGGCGGTGAACGGTTCTTCGCGCGTAAGGAGGTCCGTTCGGCGATGCTTCAGCTGCGGGCCGCGGCGCGTTCGGTTGGGGACGACCCGGTCCCGCAGCTGGTGCGGGACATCCTCGTCTCCTTGGGCTACTCCGAGCAGGCACCGCAGTCCGGCGGGGCGGTGCGCGAGCGCTGGGAATCGCTGGCTGCGCTCGTGGCGCTGGCCGACGAACTGCAGGTCACCCGGACCGCCCAGCCGGGATCGAAGTTCACCCTGGCGGATTTCGCCGCGGAACTGGAAGAACGCGCGGCGGCGCAGCACGCGCCGACCGTCCAGGGAGTCACCCTCGCGTCCCTGCATGCTGCCAAGGGGCTGGAGTGGGACGCCGTGTTCCTGGTGGGACTGAGCGAAGGGCTGATGCCGATCTCCTTTGCCGATACCCCCGACTCCGTCGATGAGGAACGCCGGCTGCTCTACGTTGGCATCACTCGTGCGCGTATCCACCTGGCGCTCTCCTGGTCAACCTCGCGCACTCCCGGCGGCCGGGCCACCCGCAGACCGTCCCGCTTCCTGGACGGACTGCGGCCGCCGACGGCGCGCGAGGCCTCCGCAGTCCGTCCCGGCCGTACGCGCACGCAGCGCAAGCCGGCCGCGCCGGCGAAGTGCCGTGTCTGCGGCAGTATGCTTACGACGCCGGCGGAACGGAAGGTGGGCCGGTGCGGCGATTGCCCTCCCGGTTATGACGAAGCCACCTTTGAGGCGCTTCGCCAGTGGCGGCTGGAGGAGGCCCAGGAGTCCTCCGTCCCGGCGTTTGTCGTGTTCACCGACGCTACACTCGTGGCCATTGCCGAGGCGCGGCCCGAATCGTTGCAGCAGCTGTCCGCGCTGGCGGGGGTGGGACCGGCCAAGCTTGAACGCTACGGTGAAGCGGTGCTGCGGGTACTAGCCTCGCACTGAGGCAGCCGGGCCCTTGTCCGGCCGTGCGGCTAGGCAACCTCCTCCTTGGCCGCGCCCTGCAGGCGGCAGGCGCAGTCCGGATGCGGTCTGTAGGTCCGCCGCGTGAACAGCCCGTCGCTGGAACGCAGCTGCCAGACGGCCGACCAGGCACTGGGCTGGTTGACCCCATCCACGAACAGCAGGGCCTGCATCGCTGCCAGCCCGGCGATTGCGATGGACTGCGTCACCTCGCCGAACGGAAGCGCCCGGCCGTCCCGGTCGGCCGTGGGCTGATCCTCCCAGCCGGCCTGCCAGGCCGGATCCGTCCCGGCCCGATGCCGGTCCACGCAGTCCAGGCAGGCCCCTGCGCCGGGAACTACCAGAGGCCCGACTTGGCAGTCCTGCTCCCGCAGCAGTACGGCCAGATGCGGAACCTCGGCCTGCATGAGGTAGCCGCAGATGGACCGTGACGCTGCTGCGCCGCCAACGCAGATGGCCAGATCCAGCGTCCGGGGTGCCACCGTGGCCGCCTGGCCGGAGGCCGCACCGGGTGCCGGGCCCGGGCCGGTGCCCGGCGCCGGGGCCAGTGGACCGCCGCGCATCCGGAGCGCGTGGGTCTGCACGGTCGGGTCGATCTGGCGGATCTGCCGTCGGGTGGCCTGGACCCGGGGCATGCCGACGTCGGCCAGCCGGTACGATCCTGCTCCGACATCCGACGGGGAAACCGTGGCGGGATCATCGAGGATAAGTGTTCCGACACCAGCGGCCGCCAGCGCCTGGGCGATGGCGCTGCCGGTCCTGCCCAGGCCGACGACCTGGACAACTGCGCGTGTCCGGCGTGCGACGACGGCGTGACCGTCGCACTGGTATCCGGCCGACCACAGGCGGGCGTCCGGTTCCAACCGGTCTCCGCGCAGGCCGCCCAGCGGGACGGCGGCGGCGTCGGTTTCGACCAGCACCGGACCCAGAGCTTCGACCAGGGCCTCCGCGCGTCCGTCCGGCAGTCCGCATGTTCCGGCCACGGCAGCGACGGCGTGCTGGGCGACGCCGCGGCGAAGCTCGCCGATGAAGCGATGGTCCGCGGCGGTCAGGCCGTCGACGATGATGGACACAGCTCCGGTGCCGATCTGCAGGCAGGTCGGAGAATGGGCCAGGACGCGCAGCCCCGCATTGATTTTGACGCCGTTGTTGTTTTCCATGCCGACTCCTATCCGCGCAGCAGCTTGTTTCATGCTGGCATGCAGGAGGAGCGGCGCCAGGGGTTTTCCACAGGGATTTGCCGACAAGTGGGCATTTCGCGGTACCTTCGGACTATGCCTCAAAGACCTGCCCCAGGCCCGGGTGCGTTCTCTGTTCCGCGGACCACCAGCGGCGGCCAACCCGTTGAAGTCCGGCGTTCCGCCCGGCGGCGGCGTACCGTGTCCGCGGCCTGGCGGGAGGGGACCGCAGTCATCTCCATTCCGGCTGCCTTCAGCGAGGCCCAGGAAGCGGAATGGGTGGTCCGGATGCTGGCCAAGCTGGAGAACCGCACAGATCCTGCGGGATCCGGCTATGCCGGGCCGGCCGCTCCAGGTGAGTCCTATCCTGACGGCACCGGTGACCGGCTGATGGACCGGGCCATGGAACTGTCCCGGCGCTATCTCAATGGCCGGGCGCGGCCCCGGAGCATCCGGTGGGTCGGAAACCAGATAACGCGCTGGGGCTCAGCCACCCCGGCGACCGGCACGATCCGGTTGTCCAACCGGCTTCAGGGTATGCCGGCCTGGGTGGTCGACTATGTGATCCTGCACGAGCTGGCGCACCTGATCGTGCCATCCCACGGCCCCGACTTCTGGCGCCTGCTCGAGAGCTACCCGGAAACCGAAACCGCCAAGGCGTTCCTGGCCGGGGCGGCATTTGCCAGCTCCCGCGGCCTGTCGGGCGAGGTCGGCGAGGACTGAGCGGCCCCCCGGCCGCCGTCGTTCGTCCCGCCGTCGTTTGTCCGGCCGGCGCGTTACCGTCCGGAACCGCCCGTGCCTTCAGGACCGCCGTCTTCCGGGTCCTTGGGCGTGCTGTCCGGCTCCTCGCCCTGACCCCCGGCATCCGGTTCCCCGGCACCTTGTTCCCCGGTCGGTTCCTCCGGCGTGTCGAAACCGCCGGACAGCAGCCGCTCCAGCGCCGCGTCCACTTCGGATTCGGTGGCTTCCAGCAGCTGGCGCCGCGAGCTGAAGCCCGCCGGGTCGTCCAGGTCCTCGGGCGTAGGCAGCAGGTCGGGGTGGTGCCAGACGGCGTCGCGGCCCTCGATGCCGCGGTCCTTCTTCAGCTGGGCCCACAGCGTGGCGGCATCGCGCAGCCGGCGGGGACGCAGTTCCAGGCCCACCAGCGACGCGAAAGCGTGCTCGGCCGGCCCGCCCGTGGCACGCCTGCGCCGCACGGTCTCCCGCAGGGCCGGCGCGGACGGCAGGTTCGTGGTGGCGGCGGCGGTCATTTCGTCCACCCATCCTTCGACCAGTGCCAGTGCGGTCTCCAGCCGGGACAGCGCCGCATCCTGCTCCGGGGTGCGCTGCGGCATGAAAACGCCCTGCGACAGCGCGCTCTGGATGGATTCCGGATTGCCCGGGTCGATGTCCCGGGCCAGATCCTCGATCTTCGTCATATCGATATGGATGCCCCGGGCGTAGCTTTCGATCGCGCCCAGCAGATGCCCACGCAGCCACGGCACATGGGTGAACAGCCGCGCATGGGCGGCCTCGCGGACCGCCAGGAAGAGGCGGACCTCCGCATCGGGAACGTCGAGGCCGGCCCCGAACGCCGCCACGTTCGCCGGCAGCAGCGCCATCTGGGAGCCGGCGAGCGGCAGGCCGATGTCGGTGGAGCTGACCACTTCCTTGGACAGGGCGCCGACGGCCTGGCCGAGCTGCATGCCGAACATCGCCCCGCCCATGTTCTGGAGCATGGACTGGGCGCCGCCCATCATGGCCTTCATTTCCTCGGGCAGCTGTTCGCTCAGTGCATTGGACAGTGCCGCGGCGATGCTGTTGGCCACCGGTTCGGTCAGTCGCTTCCACGTTGCCAGGGTCTCCTCGACCCATTCGGCGCGGGACCAGGCCCGGCCACTCAGTCCGGTACCGGCGAAATCCGTGACCGGGTCAAGCCAGATTTCCGCCAGGCGCAGTGCTTCATCGATATCCCTGCGCTGCTGCGCGCTGACCGACGGGTCGTTGTCCGCGGCCGCGACCCGGCGTGCGCTTTCGTGCGCCAGCTGCCAGTTCACCGGCCCCTCGCTGGGGGCGCTCATCATCGCCTGGATCTGCTGGAACATCATGGCCAGCGCGTTCGGGTCTGAAGGAAGGCCCGCGGCCTTGGCCAGTTCCCGGGGATCTATTCCACCCGCGCCGGCACCGCCGAAGAGCTTGGCGAACATTTCCGACAGTGGATCCTTGGGCGTGTCGCCTTCATTGGATGGGTTGGAGGTCATGGATACCACCGATCCTGGAGAGTACTGGCTGCTGGTCACCGGCGCACGGGAACGACCTGGGACCGCCGGTGGATTCAACGTTACCGGCAGCGCGGCGGCGTTGTCGCGCTGGGGCGGCATAGTTCGCTGTAGGCAAAGCGGCCGCTGGATTCGTCCCGCCGCGCTCCCGGGCCGCCACTTCCAAGGAACGACGGCGGCTGGGAGGTTACCGTGAAAACCTGCCAATGCCGGGGGAGCCAGGGAACCGGGGCGTAGGCTGGATGGGGAAAACAGCAGCGTCCGGCCGGAAAGATGGAGTGTTGAGCCAAGCAAACACAGTGCAGGTACACGAATCGGCCCAGGCGCAGCCGCCCCGTGATCCGCGGGCGATGGCCATGGCCGTCTCCGGCGTGCTTGCGGTGGTCCTGGGGGCCGCCGCGCTGATGCTGCCTGCTCCGTACGTGGTCGAGTCGCCGGGGCCGACGTTCAACACGATCGGCGAGGTCAACAATGAACCGCTCATCCAGATCGACGGCCATGAAAGCTTCGAGACCTCAGGCGACTTGTCGCTGACCACGGTATACGTCGCCGGCGGGCCGAACGGCCGCATCACTGTCTTCGACGCCTTCCGTGCGTGGATGGATCCCAACCAGTCCGTGGTACCGGTCGAACTGGTCTATCCCCCCGGAACAACCGAGGCGGAGGTTCAGGAGCAGAACACTTTAGCCATGACCTCATCGCAGGAATCGGCCATTGCAGCGGCACTGGGTCAGCAGGGAATCGACTACAGCCAGGAACTGTCGGTGGTCGGCTTTACGGAGGACTCAGCCTCCGAAGGCCGGCTGCGCGAAAACGATGTCATCCTCAGGGTCAACGGCGCCGAGGTGTCCGGTCTCGACTTCCTGCGCGAGGAGCTGAACGCCGGCGGCGGGGAAACCGTGCAGATCACCGTCCGCAGGGACGGGGCCGAAGTCACCGAGGAAGTGACGCCGCGGCAATCGGACGACGACACTTACCAGCTGGGCGTCATGCTGGCGACCGATTTCGAGTTCCCCTTCGACGTTCAGATTGAACTTGACCGCGTGGGCGGACCGAGCGCTGGACTGATGTTCGCGCTGGGTATCGTGGACAAGCTCACCCCCGGTGAGCTGACCGGGGGAGACCGTTTCGCTGGAACCGGCACGATCGATTCCGCCGGCGAGGTCGGACCGATCGGCGGCATCGCGCAGAAGATGGTCGGCGCCCACAACGCCGGAGCCGAATATTTCCTGGCCCCCGCCGGGAACTGCAACGAAGTCGTGGGAAATGTTCCCGCAGGGCTGGAAGTGTTCAAGGTGGAGACGCTCCAGGAGGCGATCACCGCCGTCGAAACCGCCGGATCCGGCGGCGACACGTCCTCGTTGCCGCGCTGCAGCGCGGCCTGACCCAGCCGTCGGTCACAATCCCGCCACATTCGGCGGCGGACACGCCTCCGGTTGGCCGATGCCTGCGCGGGCAGGGCAGAATGGAAGTTCATGGAACCTGCACGCTTGTTCAATCGTGGCTCTTATGGAGACCGCGTCTGCAGCCAGGTGCGGGCCGCCCTGATGAGACGCGCCAACTGATGAGGTAACGAGTGACTTTCGGAGCAGATCGGCCTAGTGACAGCAGGCCAAGCGGGCCAACAACCCTGACCAAGCGCCGCCCGGGCGCCCTGATTCCGACCCTGATCGTGGTGGGCGTGCTCGTCGTCGGGTTCGTCTATTTCTCGCAGATCTATGCGGACATCCTGTGGTATAACCAACTGGGCTACCTGGAAGTCTTCCTGAAGGAAAACGGGACGAAGCTGGCCGTGTTTGCCGCTGCCTTCCTGGTGATGGGCGCAGCCATCTATGCCAGCCTCCGGATGGCGTACAAGTCCCGTCCCGTCTACGCACCCGACAGCGCGCTGCAGGACAACCTCAACCGGTATCAAAGCCAGTTGGAGCCCATCCGCAGGCTGCTGATGATCGGCATTCCGGTGGTCTTCGCGGGCTTCGCCGGCACTGCGGCGGCCTCGCAGTGGCAGCAGGTGCTGCTGTTCTTCAACCAGGAACCGTTCGGGGAAACCGATCCCCAGTTCAACCTGGATTTCAGCTTCTACCTCAATACCCTGCCGTTCCTGGGGTTCGTCGTCGGCTTCCTGATGAGCGTCGTCGTGATCGCCGGCATTGCCGGCCTGCTGACCCACTACCTCTACGGCGGCGTCCGCCTGGAGGAAAAGGGCGTCTTCACCAGCTCCGCCGCCCGCATCCACATTGCTGTTTTCGTGACCTTGTTCCTGCTCCTGCAGGCGGTCAACTACTGGCTCGACCGGTACAACACGCTTGAAGGCACCGGCGGAAGGTGGACCGGCGCGCTGTACACCGACGTGAACGCGGTCATCCCCACGAAGGCGATCCTGGCCGTCGCTGCCGTCATCGTGGCAGTGCTTTTCATCGTCGCGGCCGTGACCGGCCGCTGGCGGCTGCCGGTCATCGGCACCGCCATGCTGATCATCACCGCAATCCTGGCCGGCGGTGTGTATCCGTTCGTCATCCAGCAGTACCAGGTCCGCCCCTCGGAGCAGACCCTGGAGCGGCCGTACATCGAACGGAACATCCAGCTGACGCGCAAGGCTTACGGGCTCGACGACGTCCAGACCATGCCATACGACGCGACGGTCTCAGCCACCCAGGGGGCACTCCAAGCGGATGCACAGACCACCGCAAACATCCGCCTGCTCGATCCCAACCTCGTCTCCGCGGCCTTCGGCCAGCTGCAGCAGTTCCGTCCGTACTACCAGTTCCCGGACACGCTCAGCATCGACCGTTACGAGGTTGACGGCGAAGTCCGGGACACGGTCATTGCAGTCCGCGAGCTGAACCCAAACCCCAGTGACACCTGGTTCAACCAGCACATCGTCTACACCCACGGCTACGGGGTGGTCGCGGCCTACGGCAGCCAGGTCGCGGCGGACGGGCGTCCGGAGTTCATGCTTTCCGGCATTCCGTCCACCGGGGTACTCGCCAATGACGGCACCTACGAGCCACGGATCTACTTCGGCCAGTCGTCGCCCGAGTACTCCATCGTCGGTGCGCCGGAGGGAAGGGACCCTCAGGAGCTTGACCGTCCCCAGGACGAGAATGCGCAGACGGACGCCAGGACCACTTTCACCGGCGACGGCGGACCCAGGGTCGGCAATTTCTTCAATAAGCTGGTCTACTCGCTGAAGTTCCAGTCCACGGACCTGCTGCTGTCCGACGCCGTCAATTCGGAATCGCAGATTCTGTATGACCGCGATCCGCGCGAGCGGGTGGAGAAGGTCGCACCCTACCTTACGGTGGACGGGAACGCCTATCCGGCGATCATCGACGGCCGGGTCAAGTGGATCGTGGACGGTTACACCACGAGCGAGCACTTCCCGTATTCGACGCAGCAGCAGCTGGCATCCGCCACCCGGGATTCTCTGACGGCGGACGGGCGCACCGTGCCGCTGCCTGCCGATGAGGTGAATTACATCCGGAATGCGGTCAAGGCCACCGTCGACGCTTACGACGGCTCCGTGGACCTGTACGCGTGGGACGACCAGGACCCGCTGCTCAAGGCCTGGCAGAAGGTCTTTCCGACGACTCTGAAGCCCTTCAGTGAAATGTCCGCTTCCCTGATGGACCACGTCCGCTACCCGGAGGACCTGTTCAAGGTCCAGCGCGAACTGCTTGGCCAGTACCACGTGACGGATCCGGGGGCCTTCTACCAGAACAACGACGCCTGGAGCGTACCGAACGATCCGACGGTGGCGGACCAGGAGGTCAAGCAGCCTCCGTTCTACATGTCCCTGCAGATGCCAGGGCAGGAAGCCCCGGCCTTCTCGCTGACGTCGTCGTTCATTCCGCAGGTCACCCAGGGCGCTGCGCAGCGGAACGTGCTGTATGGGTTCCTCGCTGCCGAGGCGGATGCCGGTACCGGTGAACCGGGCGTGAAGTCGGAGGACTACGGCACGCTCAGGCTCCTGGAACTGCCCAGATCGACGGCCGTTCCGGGACCGGGCCAGGCCCAGGCACGGTTCGACTCCAACACGGAGGTCTCGCAGGAGCTCAACCTGCTTCGCCAGGGCGCTTCCGACGTGATCAACGGCAACCTGCTGACCCTTCCGGTTGGCGGAGGCGTCCTGCACGTCCAGCCGGTCTACGTGCAATCGACGGGTGAGACGGCGTACCCGACGCTGCGGCGCGTCCTGGTCGCCTGGGGCGAGGAAGTCGGGTTCGCGCCGACGCTCGACGAGGCCTTGGATGAGGTCTTCGGCGGCGAATCCGGTGCGGTCACCGGTGATTCCGGGAATGTCGGGGGTGCGCCTGCCGATCCGACGGCACCGACCGAGACGGATACTCCCGTCGAGGCCACCGCCCGGGCCGAACTCAAGGCGGCCCTGGACGAGGCGAACGCTGCCATCCAGGAGGGCCAGGCGGCTCTGGCCAGCGGTGACTTTGCCGCTTACGGCGAGGCCCAGTCCAAGCTGAACGGCGCCCTCCAACGGGCCCTTGATGCGGAGGCGCGGCTGGAGGAGGCCGGGGGAGCCCCGGCCGACGGCGGTGCGCAGCCCACCGAGGGGGCGTCGCCGGAACCGACGACGGGCAGCTAGGGCCGCAGGGCCCGGCCGAGCTTGGGAGGCTGGAGAAGGCCCGACGCGCTGATTCCGTTGATTTGCTTCGGACTCCCGCGGCCGGTATAGTTTTATATCGCGCCGCGGGGTGGAGCAGTTCGGTAGCTCGCTGGGCTCATAACCCAGAGGTCAGAGGTTCAAATCCTCTCCCCGCAACGAAAAGCAGGTCCCTG
This sequence comes from Arthrobacter sp. B0427-1-12, assembly GCF_059092905.1. Classification (NCBI taxonomy): domain Bacteria; kingdom Bacillati; phylum Actinomycetota; class Actinomycetes; order Micrococcales; family Micrococcaceae; genus Arthrobacter; species Arthrobacter sp. B0427-1-12. The sequence goes on from NZ_JBNHIC010000002.1 coordinate 197,179, forward strand.
CCAGGCATTATGCCCGGCAGGGACCTGCTGCTTTAACCGCCGGGAGCATCCTCCGGCGCCTAGACTGTCAGCATGGCGAAGGATTCCAAGGACCGCGACAGCCCGCTGGATCATCTTGTGGACGACGAGCGGCCGGAGTCGCCGGTGGAGAAACTCGACCGCAACTGGCAGGAGATGCTTCAGGAACTGCGCGTGATGCAGACAGGCATCCAGATCATCACCGGATTCCTGCTGACGCTGCCGTTCCAGCAACGATTCTCCGAGCTGGATGACTTCCAGGTCGTTGTCTACCTGGTGCTGGTCATATTGTCTGCCCTGACGACTGTGGTGCTGCTGACGTCGGTGTCGATGCACCGGATCTTCTTCCGCCGCCATATCCGGGAAGTCCTGGTCCGGAACACGGACCGTATTCTGCGCGGAACCCTCCTGCTGTTGGGGCTGGTCCTGATGGGAACCTGCTGGCTAATCTTCGACCTGGTCGTCGGACGAAGCGCCGGTATTGTGGTCGCGGCGGTGTTGGCGTTAGTACTGCTGATCCTCTGGGTCGTTGGCCCGCTGATGCTCCGCTCGAAGTCCCAGCGCCGGGACTGAGCACCGCGTGGAGCCGGAGCCGGTGGGACAGCGGTTGCTGCCCCACCGGCTCCGGAAAGGTCCTGGCGACTGCCGTCCTGAGGGGCTGCCGGCGGACTACTGGTTGCTGGCAGGGGACTGTGCTGACTGCTGCTGGCCTGATGGCAGCGCAGAGGGGGCCGTGCCGCCGGCTTTCAGCGCGGCGAGGCGGGCTTCGATCTCCGTCTGCTCGCCCAGATCCTCGAGCGACTCGAACTGGGCGTCCAGGCTGGAGGCTGCCAGTTCGGCCGCGCCGCGGACCTTGGCCTCTTCGCGGCGGATCTTGTCCTCGAAGCGGCTGACCTCGCTGGTGGGGTCCATGATGTCGATGCTGCGGACCGCGTCCTGCACCTGGGCCTGCGCCTGGGCCGTCCTGGAACGTGCGATCAGCTCATCCCGCTTACGCGTGAGTTCGTTGAGCTTGGTCTTCATCTGGTTCAGACCGGTCTTGAGCTTTTCGACGATTTCGTTCTGGGACGCGATGGTCGGCTCGGCGCCCTTGGCCTCGTTTTCCGAGTTCATCTGGTGCTGGATTGCGACCTTGGCGAGTTCGTCGAACTTCCGTGCATCAGCGTCGTTGCCGGCGGCGCGGAACTCGTCGGCCTTCCTGCTGGCCGCCAGGGCCTTGCTGCCCCAGCTCCGGGCACTTTCAAGGTCCTCGTTGTAGTCTTCCTGCAGCATGCGCAGATTGCCGATGGTCTGCGCCACGGCGCTTTCGGCCTCCGCGATGTTGTTGCTGTAGTCACGGACCATCTGGTCCAGCATCTTCTGGGGATCTTCTGCCTGGTCCAGGAGGGCGTTGATGTTGGCCTTGGCGAGTTGGGCCATGCGGCCGAAAATGGACTGCTTAACCATGATGTAACCTTTCGATCTGCTGTTTGCTGTCGTTGATACGGTCAGAAATTTCCGCCCGAGGACCCGAAGTCGCCTCCGCCGAAGCCGCCGCCGCTGCTGCCGAAGCCGCCATCGCCGCCCCAGCCGCCGAAGCCGCCGCCTCCGAAGAATCCGCCGCCGTCCTCGTGTCCGCCACCATGCCCCCCGTGCAGGATGGAGTCGATCAGGATCCCGCCCAGGATGGCCCCGCTTAATCCGCCGCCGAAGCCGCCGCCGCCGCGCCGGCCGCCGAACATGCCACCGCCGCCGAAGCCGCCCATGCCTCCCATGCCCGCAAATCCGTCGACATCCTGCTGCGCCATCTGCGCGGCCTGGGCAGCCAGGGCATTGGCCTGCTGGGCGTAGGAGAGCGCAGACACCGGATCGCTGTGCTGGATCTGGAGCGCGTAGTCGAGGTTCCGTTCGGCTTCAGCCAGGCGGGTGCGGGCCTGGCTGCCGACGCCGCCGCGCCGTGCCCTGATGTAATCGGACGTGCCGGAAATCTGGGCCTGCGCGGACATAATCGCATAGTGCAGCGCTTCTCTTGCCCGCTGGACCTGCTCCTGCTGGTTGCGGATGCCGCCCAGCGACGCGTCCAGCTGGCCATGGGCGCTTTCGATCCGCTGCATCAGGGCCATGGGGTCGATCCGGCCGTCCTGCACCTCGCGCTGGACTGCTGCCAGGGTGGCTTCGACGGCGGCCACGGGACCGGCAAGTTCCGGGTTCTGTCCATTGGCCACCAGCGCCCTGGCATGGGCCAGATCCTGGGCGGCATTCGACACTGCCCGGTCCATTTCCGCCCGGGCCGCCTCCAAATCGTGCGCTGTCCGGTCGATCGCTTCGAGCAGGACATTCATCTGGTGGACGCTCTCTTCCGCTGCGCGGACCGCGACCACCGCGGCGCTGGTGTCGCCGGACGCGAGCTTCTCCTCCGCGGTCTCTGAAGCATTCCGGACGAAGGCGAGACGTTCATTGGCCTGGTCGACATTATCGGCCACCTGGGCCAGGGCGCTGTCCGCATAGCGCGTCCGCAGATCCTCGAGCTGGGTCCCGGCTGCAGCGACCCTCGTCGCAGCATCCCGGCCTGCGGTCTGTGCTGCGGCCAGGGCCTGCGGGGCATTCTTCTCGAGCTGGCGCAGTGCGTCGAAGTCCGCCTTGTGCTCCTGGAGGGACTGGTTCACGGCCTCGCACCTGCGGATGATGTCGCCCAGCCAGGCGCGCTGCTGTTCTTCGGTGTCAGGGATGTGGTCATCGAGCTGCTGCTGGAGCTTGAAGGACTCCATCATGTGGGCCTTGGCCGCCGCAATGTCCTCGCCGAACGGCTTGACGGCCTCCTTGCCGTACTGGGCTTCCGCAAACCCCAGTTCCTGTTCGCTGGACTTGATGGCATCGTCGGCGGCGATGAGCAGGCTGCCGGCCTGGCGGCGCAGTTCTTCGACGCTCATGGCGGCCAGGGGATCCAGGGGCATGCCGTCGGGGCCGGTCTGGATTTCATAGTCACGGTCAACGTGCTGTTTTTGCTTCCGCGAGCGCATGTACAGATAGGTGCCAACGCCGCCGACGGCGATGACGCCGCCGACGAGCAGCGCGGGGGCCAGTCCGCCGCCGCCGGAGGATACGGTTCCGCTCCCGCCGCCTGCGGCATCCTCCAGGGCATCGGCGGCATTGATGGCCGCGGCCGCCCAATCATCGGCGTCGAAGCTGCTCTGGCCCACCAGCGGGTCCGTGGCCGCCGCCGCGACATTGTCCCGCTGCTCGGCCGTGATGGGGCTGGAGTTGCTGGTCGCAACGTTGAGCTGCCGGTCCTCGGTGGCGACGGACAGCAGGGCTTCGCGGCTGCCCATGTTCTTGTTCCGGATGACCTCCTGGGCCCAGGCTTCCCGGTCCGCAGGGTCGGTGAAGCTGTCCACGTAGACCACGTACAGTGTGAAGCCTTCGCTTTCCTGGACGTTGGCGATCGCCTCTTCGACGTCCCCCGTGCGGTTGCCCAGCACATCCGCGTTATCGACAAGGAACTCTCCCGGCGGAATATCCACCGGGGGCACCGCAGTGGCTGCACCGGCGGGGGCAAGGAAGAGGATGGTCAGACCCGCAACGGCCGCCGTTCTCCTGGTCATCGATCGCATGTAGCACCCTTCGGCATCGTCGGCCAACGTCTCCCATGGATTCTCCTGCTACCCTCCCGGGTATCCTCCTGGGAATACGAAAATGGGCTCCGGCCCACCCGATTTTGATTCTATGGTGCGCCCTGTGGCGCGTCCACCGGGAGGCGGCGGGCCCGTTGGATGCGTACTCCGCGGACGGCTTTACTGCTAATTCACAGCAAGCTTCCAGCCAACATCGCTTCTCGGCACAGAATGCGCTGGCATAGTGGAGGAGCCATGAATGGAAAGGATGCCCAATGACTGAAAACGGCGGTAGCCAGTTCGGACCTCAGCGCCCGCTCCCTCCCCGGCCGGCGACTCCGCCGTCCGGTGATACCTTCGGTTCCTCCCGGACGCCGCGCGAAGAAGAGACGACCCGCCAGCTTCCGCCAGCCTACGCCCAGCCGACCTACGGCCGCCCAGCCCAAGGCCAGCCGGGCTATGGCCAGCCGACTTATGGAGGCTACGGCCAGGCCCAAGGCGCACATCAGGGCGCACATCAGGGCGGACACAGCGCCGCCTATGGCAGCCAGTCCTATGGCGCCTTCGGCTCATCCGGAACAGGCCATCAGCCCGGGAAGGCAGCGGCCGGTAGGCGCTTCGGCACCGGAACGCTGGTGGCCGGGATGCTGGTGGCCGGACTTGTCGGCGGCGGGGTAGCCGGCGGTATCACGGCGCTGAGCGACGGCCCGGAGCAGGCCTCCACGTCGGCCGGGGGCGCTCCCCGCAGCGTCATCGTGAACAACACCGAGAGCGTCACTGCCATCACTGCGGCGGCTGAGAAGGCTTCGCCCAGCGTGGTGACCATCGGCGTCAGTGCCGGCGGCTCGGGCGGCTCCGGTTCGGGGATCATCCTCGACGGCGAGGGCCACATCCTGACCAATACCCACGTGGTGACGCTCGGAGGCCAGACTGGCAATCCTGCGATCGAGGTCCGGACCAACGACGGCCGCGTCCACCAGGCCCAGGTGGTCGGCACGGATCCACTGTCCGACCTGGCGGTGATCAAGATCGATGCACCGAACCTGGTCCCGGCCGAGCTCGGCGATTCGGGAAATATCAATGTCGGAGACACCGCGGTGGCCATCGGAGCGCCGCTGGGCCTGAGCGGAACGGTGACGGACGGCATCATCTCCACCCTGAACCGGACCATCGCTGTCTCCTCCTCCGCCGTGCCGGAGGACCAGCTCGATGCTCCGGAAGGCGAGGACGGCGACGGCTTCAACTTCATCCCGCCGGACGGGTCCCGGCAGCAGCAGAGCCAGAACCAGGGGTCGGTCTATCTCAATGTCATCCAGACGGACGCGGCCATCAATCACGGCAACTCCGGGGGCGCGCTGGTCAATTCGAACGGCGAGATCATCGGCGTTAATGTCGCCATCGCCTCCGCTACCGAAGAAAGCGGCAGCATCGGCGTCGGATTCGCCATTCCGATCAACTACGCCAAGCGCATTTCCTCGGAACTCATCGCCAACGGCCGGGCCACCCATGGCTTCCTTGGCGTCAGCGTGACGCCGGCGGCGTCGGAGGGATCGTCGGATAATACCGGGTTCTCGGTCGGTGCGGAGGTTGCCGAGGTGACGGATGGATCTCCGGCTGCCGATGCGGGCCTGCGCGCGGGCGATGTGATCGTTGACTTCGCCGGGCTGCCCATCGAGGACGGCCAGGCCCTGACCGCAGCGGTCCGGCAGCAGCCCGAGGGCGAAACTGTGGAGATCAGCTATCTGCGGGACGGCTCGCGCGAAACCACGGATGTCACCGTGGGGGACAGCCCACAGCAGTAGCCGGTGTTATCAGCCGCGTGCGGGTGCGTCATATGACGCCCCGGCCGCTCTGTGGCGCCCCGCCCCGCCCTGTGACGTTGCGCAACGCTGTGTGACGCTGCAGCGGCTGGCAGTTGGCGACGGAGGGCGCCCCTGCCGCTAAAGGCGGCCTCCGCCGCGTCAATATGATTAGCTTGGACTGGTTGCCCTCCCCGGCCTGCAACGGTAGGGGCAGGCAACCGAAGGCAATTCGATTCATCTATCCCTGCGGCGGTGCCCGAGGGATGAAAGGCGTTCAATGCAGCAAACAGCTAACCCGGGCCTGAAGATCGTGGTTTTGGTCAAGCATGTGCCGGATGCGCAGTTCGACCGCCACCTCACCGGCCCCGGCAACACCATGGACAGGTCGGAAAGCATCCTCTCCGAACTGGACGAATACGCCTTGGAAGCCGCTCTGCAGCTCAGCGAGGCCCGCGGCGGAGCCAAGGGCGGCAACAAGGTCGCCGCCCTGACCATGGGCCCTGCAGGGGCAGTGAACGCAGTGAAGAAATCGCTGCAGATCGGCGCCTACGAGGGCGTGCACCTGACCGATGACGCGCTGGCCGGCTCCGACGCCGCCGGAACTTCCCTGGCCCTTGCCGCCGCCATCCGCTATTTGGGCAGCACGGATTTCGGTCCGGTCGACCTCGTGCTCACCGGCATGGCCTCCACCGACGGCGAGACGTCCCTGGTGCCGGCCCAGCTGGCCGAGCGGCTTCAGCTGCCGCAGGTCACCTTCGCTGCCTCCCTGGAAGTGACCGGGGACGACGGCGGCACGAAGGTGATTGCCCGCCGTGACGGCGACACCCATTCCGACACCGTCGAAGCGCCGCTGCCGGCCGTGGTGTCCGTAACGGACCAGATCAACGAACCGCGCTACCCGAACTTCAAGGGCATCATCGCGGCAAAGAAGAAGAAGATCACCACGCTCTCGCTGGCGGATATCGGAGTGGACCCGGCCGAGGTCGGCCTGGCAGGTGCCTGGACCGCCGTCGAAACCGCCGAGCCGCGCCCGCCGCGGGCTCGGGGCACCATCATCACCGACGAGGGCGACGCCGGCATCCGCCTGGTGGATTTCCTCGCCGAGCACAAGATGCTCTGACCGCCCCCGTATTCGTCCGAGAACCGTCCCACGTCCCCGCAGGCTGCGGGGACGAGCACCCAAAGGAGTTCGGAGCATGGCTCCCGTACTTGTCTTCATCGATACGCCCGGCGAATCCCTGCACAAGGCCCACCTGGAGCTGCTGACCATCGCCGGCGCCGTCGGTGAACCGGTTGTTGCCTTCAACGGCGAACTTGCCGATGCTGCGGCTGCGGCACTGGCGGAGTATGGCGTCACCGCCATCTACCAGCCCACCGCGGCCGATCTGGACCAGTACCTGGTGGCGCCCAAGGCGGCGTACCTGGCGCGCATCGCCGAGCAGGCGGCCCCGGCAGCGGTCCTGCTGCCCAATACCTTCGAAGGCAAGGAGATCGCGGCCCGGCTGGGGATCAAGCTCGGCTCCGGCGTGATCACCGACGCAGTGGAGGTGGCTCCGGACCTGGCAGCCACCAAGTCCGTGCTGGCTGGCTCATACACCGTCAAGGCACGCGCCCAGGGCACGGCGATCATCACGGTCAAGCCCAACACGGTCGAGCCCCGGCCCGCTGCAGCCCCCACCGTTCCGGAGCGCATCAGCATCGAAACCGGCAGCGCCGGCCCCGCGGCGCGGATCACCGGACGCACGGAAAAGCCCGCCAGCGGCAGGCCCGAGCTGACTGAGGCCAGTGTGGTCGTTGCCGGCGGCCGCGGCGTCGACGGCAACTTCGGGCCGATCGAGGAACTGGCCGATGCCCTCGGCGGAGCCGTCGGCGCCTCGCGGGCCGCCACGGATGCAGGCTGGATCGAGCATGCCGCCCAGATCGGGCAGACGGGCAAGACGGTCTCGCCGCAGCTGTATATTTCGGCCGGCATTTCCGGAGCCATCCAGCAGAAGGCCGGCATGCAGACGGCCAAGGTGGTCGTGGCCGTGAACAAGGACGAGGATGCGCCGGTCTTCGAGATCGCGGACTTCGGCATTGTGGGCGACCTGTTCGAGGTGCTGCCGCAGGCGGCGGCCGAAATCAAGCGGCGCCGGGGCTAGGCGGCGTGGTGCTGTTCGACCCGGAGGTGCAGTCCGTGGAGCGTGTGCTGGTCTTCAGCGCCCACCCGGACGATGTGGATTTCGGCGCGGCGGGTACGGTGGCCGCCTGGACAGCTGCCGGCGTCCAGGTCAGCTACTGCATCATGACCGACGGCGATGCCGGCGGTTTCGACGAAACCGAGCGAGGCCTCATCCCCGAAATCCGGCTGGAGGAACAGCGCCAGGCCGCCGCCGCCGTCGGCGTCACGGACCTGCATTTCCTGGGCCATCAGGACGGCTACCTGCAGGTCAACGACGAACTGATCCGACAGATCGTCCGCCTGATCCGCAGGATCCGCCCGGACATCGTGGTGTCGATGAGCCCGGACCGCAACTGGGAACGCCTGCAGAAGAGCCATCCGGACCACCTGGCCTGCGGTGAGGCGGTCACCCGGGCCATCTATCCCGCCGTCGAGAACCCCTTCGCATTCCCGGAACTGGCCGCCTCCGGCCTGGAGGCATACAAGGTCCCGTGGCTGTGGTTTTATGCGGGGCCCACGGCGCGCGAAAATCACTTCGTCGACGTCTCCAGGCATGTTGATGCGAAGCTGCTGGCCCTGCGGAGCCACTTCAGCCAGCATCCGGATCCGGAGGCCATGGACGCTTTTGTGCGCGCTGCCCTCGTCGAGCGCGGCCGCGAGGCCGGTTTCGACGACGGCCGCAGCGTGGAGGCCTTCCACGTGGTGAGCGTCAACAATCCGGGGACGATCGCCGGCTTCTGACTACTGCCGCTGCAGCCGTGCCGCGGCGTAGACCTTGATGCCTTCCAGGAGGTAGGCGGCCAGCCCCGGCATGACGGTGTCATAGAAACTGGTGAAGCGGGCGTCCTCGACATACATCATGCCCAGGCCGACATAGCTGTCGGCGTTCGGGGTCCAATGGAAAGCGACCCAGCGGTAGTGGCGTTCGACGGCGGCCTGGACGGCCGGGTCGTCGGCCAGCAGACCTGCTTCCATGCAGCGGGCCAGCTCTGCATTGATGTCCGCGGCTTCCTTCGCCAGCGCCTCCTTGTCGGCGGTGGACAAGCCTGCATGCCTGGCCTTGCCAGCCTCGACCGCTTCCTTCCCCCAGCGGGCGATGGCTTCTTCTTCATACGGATTCTCGTCGAATCCGGTGAACATGTCCTGTGCTTCCATTTCTTCTCCTTGGTCGATTGCCTCGATGGTGCGCGCTACGGTGCGGGCCATCCGTGCCATCCGGTCCCGTTCGGCGAGCAGCCAGTCGCGGTGCACCGCCAGTGCGGACCTTTCGTCCGTCTGGCCGTCCAAGACTTCGCCGATCGTGCCCAGGCTCAGTCCGAGTTCGCGCAGCAGCAGGATCCGCTGCAGGCGGCGGACTTCGGCCGGGCCGTAGTAGCGGTAGCCGTTGGCTGCGGTCCAGGCGGGAAGCAGCAGGCCCAGTTGGTCATAGTGCCGCAGCGTCCGGGAGGACACCTTGGACATCCTGGCGACTTCCGATATCGACCAGCCGGCGGCTGTTTCCTGGTGCATGGTCCCAGCGTAGAAGTTGACGTGGCGTCAAGGTCAAGGAGCCGGTGTCCTGCCGACGGCAATGAGGGAATCGGCATTGAACTCGTGGCGTTCGCCTAAGGCAGCCAGGAAATTCCGGCGCAGTTCGCCGAGTGCGGCGGGGTCCTCCGGCAGCAGCCGGCGGTAGCCGGTCCCCAGCACCATCGACCAGGCCAGGGAGCCGTCGAGGGGCACACGCAGGGACACCTCGCGGACGTCGATGTCCTCCAGACCGAGGGCCTGAAGCCAGTCGCGCAGCTTGGCGGCGGAGTCCAGCCGGGCGATGTTTTCCCGAAGCGGCGCCAAGGGGTTGGCCAGGCCGGGGGAGGCAGCCGCGCACAGGCCGTGGAGGATCGAGGCGAACGGCTCGTGGGCGCCGCTGGCCCAGGTGCTGAGCGCCAGCCTCCCGCCTGGCACGAGCAGCCGGGCCAGATGGGCCGCCGCGTGGTCCATCCGGTCGAAGAAATAGCAGCTGTAGCCGCAGAGGACAGCGTCGTAAGGCTGCTGCGCCGTCCACGCGGCGGCATCGGCCTGGGTCCACCGGATATTGCCCAGGCCCAGCGCATCGGCCTTGGCCTGGCCCACGGCCAGCGGCGCGCCGGCCAGATCGACGGCGTCGACGCAGCCGTCCGGAACGACCAGCTGCGCCGCCGGGACGGTCGCTGCCCCGCCGCCGCACCCGGCATCGAGAACGCGGTCACCCGGCTGCAGGTCCGCCGCGGTGGCCAGCGCGTTGCCCATCGGATTCCACAGCGCCGGCGAGAGCTGTTCGAATTCCGCTGCTGCTGCTTCATTGGCCGTCTGTTCGGCGTGGGATTCTGGCACGGTGCCTCCTTTGGGTAGGGATGTTGCTAGATCTTGGCCCCGGCAAACCCGTTCTGCCGCCAGGCCTCGTAGAGGGCAATGGACGCGGAATTGGCCAGGTTCAGCGAGCGCAGCGACGGCAGCATGGGGAGCCGGAGCCGGGCGGTGACGTGCGGATCGTGCTTGACCGCTTCTGGAAGGCCCACCGACTCCGGACCGAAGAGCAGGATGTCGCCGGGACGGTAGGCAATGTCGGTGTAGGAAGCTTCGCCGTCGGTGCTGAACGCGTACACGCGCTCCGGCCGCAGCGCTGCCCAGGCATCATCGAGCGACTTGTGCACATGCAGCACCGCCAGGTCGTGGTAGTCGAGGCCGGCACGGCGGAGTTTGGAATCCTCCAGGTCAAATCCGAGCGGTTCCACCAGGTGGAGCTCGGCACCGGTGACAGCGGCCAACCGGATGGCATTTCCCGTATTGCCGGGGATTTCCGGGGTATAGAAGAGGATTCGGAACACGGATCCATCCTAGTCCTGTGCCCCGGCCCGGTTCTTACCTGCCGCTGCCGTCGGTCAGCGCCAGGAGCCGGGCCAGTATCGGAACCTGCACCACATTGGGTTGGGGCCCGGTGGAGAGGAACCGCCGCAGGTCCCGCTGCAGGCTCCCCGGGTTCACCACTTGGACCTGGGCGAAGCCGGCGCGGTTGAACGACGGCGGGGAGTCCACCACCGGCTCGAACGGATTGCCGTGGGCGTTGTGGACCACCAGCCAGCCGCTGACATGGCATTCGGGGAAGAGGTCCTGCATGCGCCGCACCGCCGCCAGCAGCCGGACCGGTCCCAGCGGCCGGCCGCTGCGGCGGAGCGTGCGTCCGTCCCAGTGCAGGTTGCCGGGCGGCAGCAGCGTCGAATCGACTACTGCCAGCCGGTAGCCGGCCAGGACGGCATGCCCTACGTCCAGGTGGTCCGCGCCGCCCGGGCCGCCGTCCAGGCGCAGGCCGTTGACCAGGCGGGCCGCGGGGAAGGAGGGGAGGAATGACTGGGCCAGGGCCTGCACGGTGAGGTTCTCGCCGTCGTAATTGGCAGCGGCACCGGCGCCGAGGCGGGCCCAGAAGCCGGGACGGCGCGGCGCGCCGTGCAGCTGCCGGGTGGCGACATCGAGCGGGAGGACGGCAGGGGCGGAGGCGGCGTAGGGCGGCTGGAAGAGCGGCGCTTCGCGGTACAGGTCCGGAGCCGGGGCCCCCGGGGCGCGGGTTGCTCCGGAGGTGGAGGTGGCGAAGGTCCGTTCGCGGCCGTCCGTGCTGCTGGCCGGCTGCCCGCCGCTGCGGCTGCGGGACTCCGGGCGGCCGTCGCTGCGCAGGCCACGGTCGTAGGCGGCGCGCCGCTGCGGATCACCCAGGGTTTCGAAGGCCAGCGCGATGGCGTGGAAGTGTTCCGGATTCCCGCCGAGATCGGGATGCGCGGCGCGGGCCGCCTTGCGGTAGGCGGACTTGATCTGGCGCGCCGTTGCGTCGGGGGTCAGTCCGAGCACATCGTAGTGGTTCCCCGGCACGCGGGTCCTTCCTGTCGGCCCCGTGGGGCTGGTTGCTTCGCTGTATTTTCCTAACGAAGGACGGCGCGTCTGCGTTTCCCGGCAGGGTTCCGGCAGTTTTCCGGGTCAGGACGACGGCTGGCCGGCATACCGCAGGTACAGGGAGGAACCGGAGCGGAGCACCTGCACCAGCTCGAGGCTGTCCAGGCCGTCCTCCTCGGGGGTCACCGCGATTCGCAGATTGGACCCGCCGACCAGCAGGGGGCTTAGGGACAGGCAGAGCTCGTCCACGCACCTGGCCTGCTGGAAGGAACCGAACAGGTGCGGACCGCCTTCGGACAGGATCTGGCCGAGGCCGCGGCCGGACAGATCGGCCACCAACGCCGGAATGTCCACGAACCGGCCGCCGGCTACAACCACGTCGGCGAGCTTTTCGAGCCGGGCGCGCCGGCCGGCGTCGGCCTGCTCGGTGGTGTAGATGATCGGCCGCACAGGCGCCTGCGCGAACAACTCGCTGTCCGGGTCCAGGTCCAGGTCCCCGGAGACGACGGCGAACGCGGGGTGCGCGGGAAGGCCGCGGCCGGTGCGCCACGCCTGATCCTCGGCGCTGACCAGCTCGCCGGCATAGCCCTCGACGCGCACGGTTCCGGCACCGACGAGGATGACGTCTGCGAGCCGCCGCAGCAGGGCGAAGATCCGCTTGTCCCCGGCATCGCCGAGTTTGCCGGACCGTCCATTGTGGGTCGCCGCGCCGTCGAGACTGGAGACGAAGTTGAAGCGGACCCACGGGGCCCCGTTCCCCGGTCCGGTGCCGGCGGCGTACCACTCGAGCAGTTGCTCGTCGGAGGCATTCTGGTGCGGGGACGGGTGCAGGCGGTCGATGCCGGAACTGTTGCCGGGCGCGGCCGGTGCTGCAGTTTCCAGTGACATCAGGAGGCCGTCCGTTCGTTGACCTCGCCCATGTTGTGCTTCAGGTAGGCCGGTTCGCGCCAGCCGAAGACTGCTTCGGTCAGGCGCAGCGCCGCATGGGCGGCCGCGATGTTGTGCATCCGGAGGATGCGCGCGCCGTTCATGACGCAGACGACGGCGGCGGCGAGGGAACCTTCCAGCCGTCCGGACTTCGGCCGGTCGAGGGTTTCGCCGATGAAGTCCTTGTTGGACACCGCAGCCAGCGCGGGAAAGCCCAGCGCGGCGATTTCGTTGAACCGGCGGGTGATCTCCAGCGAGTGCAGCGTGTTCTTGTTCAGGTCATGGCCCGGATCGATGATGATCTTCTCCGGCTCAATGCCCAGCTGCACCGCCAGCTCCACCCGTCGGGCCAGGAACTCGGCCACTTCGGTGACGACGTCGCCGTACTGCGGGCGCGGATAGACGGTCCGCGGCGTGGCCAGGCTGTGGGTGATCACCACATGGGCGCCGCTGTCGGCGATGACGGCGGCCAAGTCCGGATCCCGCAGCCCGGTGGTGTCGTTGATGACATTCGCGCCGGCTTTGATGCTCAGTGCCGCGACCTCCGGCAGGAAGGTATCGGCCGAGATGATGGCGTCCGAGCGGCTGCGCACGGCCTCGATTACCGGGACGATGCGGTCCGCTTCCTCCGCCGCGCTGAGCACGGGCCCGGGGGAGAACGGCACGCCGCCGATGTCGACCCAGTCGGCGCCGTCGTCCACCGCGGCCAGAGCGGCCTGGACCGCCGCATCGAGCGCGAAGGTGCGGCCGCCATCGTAAAAGGAATCCGGAGTCCGGTTGATGATCGCCATCAGTGCCAGCTGCCGCCTGAAATCCATGGTCCTGGTGCCGAAATGGTGCACCGGATGCCGCAGCGGCGGCGTGTAGGCGCCGCCGTCCGTGGACGGTCCGGCGGGCGCAATGGCGCCCGTGTGGTCCTTCACAGTGAATTCAGCTCCCGGGTGGTGTCGGCCAAGGCCTCGCTGTCGACGGTGCGCCCGGAACGGATCAGGTCCTTGATCGGCTCCTGGACATCCCAGACATTTACATTCATACCAGCAATGACTTTGCCGTCCCGAACCCAGAAGGCGATGAACTCACGCCGGTCCAGATCCCCGCGGATGACGACGTCGGCGTCCGCTGCCAGCGGGAAGTAGCCGGAGTATTCCATGCCGAGGTCGTACTGGTCCGTGTAGAAGTAGGGGATGTCGTCGAAGACGATCTCCTGTCCGAGCATGGCTCTGGCCGCGGCCTTGCCGCCGGCGATCGCGTTGGCCCAGTGCTCGCTGCGCAGCCGCGCGTCCAGCACCGGGTGGAAGGCATTGGCTACGTCCCCGGCCGCATGGATGTACGGATCGCTGGTGCGCAGGGACGCGTCCACTTCGATGCCGTTACCGACGGCAAGGCCGGCAGCTTCTGCCAGCTCCGTATGGGGAGACACACCGACCGCGACGATCACCAGATCCGCCGGCAGGGTTTCGCCGCCGTCGGTGACGACTGCGGCCACGCGGCCTTCGGGCGCCGCAGGGCCTTCGAGCGCCGCCGGGCTGGTGGAGTGCCGGAATTCCACGCCGTGTTCCTCATGCACTTCGGCAAAGAGTCCGCCTAGGTCATCCCCGATGGCCTTGCGGAGCGGAACCGTGTCGCGGCCCAGTACCGTGACCTGGTTGCCGTAGGTCCGTGCGGCGGCAGCGGTCTCCATCCCGATCCAGCCGGAACCGATGATGACCACCTGCCGGCCGCCGCCCGCCAGTTCATCCCTGAGCCGGGTGCTGTCCTCCAGCGTGCGCAGGTAATGGACGCCCTGCAGGTCCGCTCCGGGAATCCGCAGTTTCCGGGGCGAGGCACCGGTGGCCAGCAGCAGACGTTCATATTCGAGGCTGTCACCGCCCGCCAGCACAACAGTCCGCCGTGCCGGATCGATCCCGGAGACGGTTTCCCCGAGCCGCAGGTCGATGTCCCGGCTTCGGTACCAGCCAGCGTCGTGTACCAGCGCGGCTTCTGCGTCCTGCTTGCCGTTCAGGTACTCCTTGGACAGCGGCGGGCGCAGGTAGGGAAGGTGCTGTTCCTGCCCGATCAGAATGACGGGCCCGGCGTATCCTTCCTTACGCAGTGTTCCGGCCGCCGTCGCTCCGGCGAGGCCGCCGCCGACAAGGACCATCGGATTTCCCGTCATGTTTCCTCCTCAGGCACAGGTCCTCCCAGTACAGCCCGGATCGGAAGCGGGGACAAGGGCAGGGACCGGGCCGCCGAATTGACCGGTTCCGTAGAATGGTTGCGTGCCCGTGTACCTTGACCACGCGGCTACCACGCCCATCTCGGCGGAAGCTCTGGCCGCACTTACCCGTGAACTCAGCCGCAGCGGCAACCCGTCCTCGCTGCACGGCTCCGGCCGGCGTGCCCGCAGGGCGGTGGAGGACGCCCGCGAAACCCTGGCTGCCGCCGCCGGTGCCCATCCCTCCGAGGTGGTTTTCACTTCGGGCGGCACGGAGGCGGATAACCTCGCCGTGAAGGGACTGTACTGGTCCCGGCGCGACGCGGACCCCGCCCGCACCAGGATCATCTGTTCGCCGATCGAGCACCATGCGGTGCTCGACGCCGTCGAATGGCTGGAACGGCACGAAGGCGCGGAGGTGTGCTGGCTGCCCGTGGACGGGGAGGGGGTGGTATCCCTGGACGCACTGCGCACCGAACTGGCGGCCGACGCCGCCCTCGACCAGCCCCGGACCGCCCTGGTCACCGTGATGTGGGCCAATAATGAGGTGGGCACCGTCCAGCCGATTGCCCGGATCGTCGAGATCGCCCACGAATTCGGGGTCCCGGTGCACTCGGATGCCGTCCAGGCCTTCGGCGCCCTGCCCGTGGACTTTGCCGCGTCCGGCCTGGATACCATGGCCATCAGCGGCCACAAGATCGGCGGTCCGGTGGGCGTGGGCGCACTGCTGGTGGGCCGGTCCGTGAAACTCACCCCGGTCCTGCACGGCGGGGGACAGGAACGCGACATCCGGTCCGGAACCCTCGATACGCCGTCGATCGCGGCCTTCGCCGCGGCCGCCGAAACCGTGGTGGCACAGTTACCCGCCGAATCCGCGCGGCTGGCGGACCTGCGGGAGAAGCTGATTGCCGGCGTCGCACGCGCCGTCCCGGAAGCGGTGCTGCGCGGACCGGCCGATCCGGACCTGGCCGGCCGGCGGCTGCCCGGCAACGCGCACTTCACTTTCCCCGGCTGTGAGGGTGATTCGCTGCTGTTCCTGCTGGATCTGGCCGGCATTGAGTCCTCCACGGGATCCGCCTGCACCGCCGGCGTCCCGCGTCCGTCCCATGTGCTGCTGGCCATGGGGCTGAGCGAGGAAACGGCCCGCGGCGCGCAACGCTTCACGCTCGGGCATACATCGACCGCCACGGACGTTGAAGCATTGGTGGCCGCACTGCCGAACGCGTACCGGCAGGCGAAGAAGGCCGGCATGGCCGGCCACAGATCAAGTATTGAAACCGCCGGGACAAAAGCCCGGCGGCTGAACGAAGCCGGTACCCCGGCGTCTGGAGCAGCAAAGTAATGCGAGTACTGGCAGCCATGAGCGGCGGCGTGGATTCCGCCGTCGCCGCAGCACGGGCCGTGGAGGCCGGGCACGACGTCGTCGGCGTCCACCTGGCGCTGTCCCGCATGCCCGGCACCCTGCGCACCGGCAGCCGCGGCTGCTGCACCATCGAGGACTCCCGCGACGCCTGGCGCGCCTGCGACGTGCTGGGTATTCCGTACTACGTCTGGGACTTCTCCGAGCGCTTCAAGGAAGACGTCGTGGACGACTTCGTCGCGGAGTACGCCGCCGGACGCACCCCCAACCCCTGCATGCGCTGCAATGAGCGGATCAAGTTCGCCGCGCTGCTGGAGAAGGCGCTGGCGCTGGGTTTCGACGCCGTCTGCACCGGCCATTACGCCAAGGTGGTCGAGGACGCGGACGGCAACCGGGAACTGCACCGGGCAGCGGACTGGGCCAAGGACCAGTCCTACGTGCTGGGCGTGCTCACCCACGAACAGCTGAAGCACTCAATGTTCCCGCTGGCCGACACCCCGTCCAAGGCCGAGGTCCGCGCCGAGGCGGAGCGCCGCGGGCTGTCCGTGGCGAACAAGCCGGACAGCCACGATATCTGCTTCATTTCCGACGGCGACACCCGGGGCTGGCTCGAAGAGCGCATCGAGATGACCGAGGGCGAGATCGTCGACGAAACCGGCACCGTGGTCGGGTCCCATCCGGGCGCCAACGCCTTCACCGTCGGGCAGCGCCGCGGGCTCAAGCTCGGCCGGCCGGCACCGGACGGGAAACCGCGCTTCGTGCTGGAAATCCGCCCGAAGGAGAACAAGGTGGTGGTCGGCCCGGAGCACCTGCTGGCCATCGATCGGATGCGCGGTATCAAGGTTTCCTGGGCCGGCCTGCCGATCGCCGAAGTCGCCGCCGTGCTGGATACCCCGGTGGTTGAGCGGAGCGCCAGCGGAGTCGAAACCCGCCGCTCCGCCGACTTCGACTGCACCGTCCAGGTCCGGGCGCACGGCGACCCGGTGCCGGCCCGCGCGCATGTGGAGCTGGCAGCGGACGACGCCGGCGACCTCCGCGAGGAGCTGACGGTCACTCTGGCCGAGCCGATGCGCGGCGTGGCCCCGGGCCAGACGATGGTGCTGTACCAGGGCACCCGTGTCCTGGGCCAGGCGACCATTGATTCCGCGCGCTCGCTGAACTGGAACCCGGAGCGGGTATCGGCGTGACCGGCCCTGCCGGGCACAGTTGTCCTGCCGGACAACTTAGACTGGAACAATGACCGAGCCGAACCCGCCCAGTACGCAGGAGACCTTCGACCCTTCCGCCAGCTCCCTGGCCGGCCAGGTGGATCCCGCCGTCATGGACGAACTGCTCCGCCTGCGCAGCAGCATCGACAATATCGATGCAGCGCTGCTGCACATCCTGGCTGAGCGGTTCAAGGCCACCCAGCGCGTTGGCGTGCTGAAGGCCGCGCACCATTTGCCGCCGGCGGATCCGGAGCGCGAAGCCGCGCAGATTGCCCGGCTGCGCCGGCTCGCCGAAGACGCCCATCTGGATCCGGCGTTCGCGGAGAAGTTCCTGAACTTCATCATCAGTGAAGTGATCCGCCACCACCAGGCCATTTCCGAAAACCACATCGCGGCCCGGCAGTCCGCCTCCGGCACCCGTGCGGACTGAGCCGCCCGGCACCCCGGAGGATGCCCCCGCCAGAATGTTCGCCCGCTCAGGCCTGGTGACGGCTACAGCCCTGGGCACTTGGCCGGGGACGGACCCGCTGGAGGCCGTCCGCATTGTCCGCGGCGAACTGGGCGAGCCGCACCTTCCGCACCTGGTGGAACTGCCGGACCGGGGTTCGGGATCCGACGCCGTCGGGCGGACCGCGGCTATGCTGCTGGAACTGCCGGTCGATCTTCAGCCGCACGGCTGGCGGCTGGTGGACCGTCCCGGCCAGGACCAGCGCCGCGCCACCTCGGCGCTGAGCACCGATGTCCATGTGCTGGCGGACATCATCGGCGCGGAGGAAAAGCCCAGCGACCAGCTCAAGCTGCAGTTGCGCGGGCCGCTGTCGATGGCGGCCAACTTGTACCTGCACAACGGCGAACGCGCCCTGCTCGACGCCGGCGCGCGCCGGGACATTGCCCAGTCACTGGCCGGCGGCCTGGCCGAGCACATTTCCCGCGTTGCCGGCATCGCGCGCGGTGCCGGGATTGTGGTCCAGCTCGACGAGCCGGAGATCGCGCCGGTCATGGCCGGGAGGATTCCGACGGCAAGCGGGTACCGGACGCTGCGCGCGGTGCCGTCCGCCGAGGTGTCCCAGGTCTGGCACCTGGTCGCGGAGGCCGCGCGGAGTGCGGGCGCCGTGGAAGTCGTAGTCTCGGCGCCGGCGGAGGGCGCTCCCTTCCACGAGGCGGCGACCAGCAGCCTCGACGGCATCGCCGTGCCGCTGGCCGGCCTGACGACAGGCCAGTGGGAGGCGATCGCGGCTGCGGTCGAAGCGGGCCGGCAGATCTGGGCCGGCGTCCTGCCGGTACCGGAGGGACGGGCCGATGGACGGGCCGCGGGCCGGCCGGCCGGGCTGCCGCAGGTAACCCGCCTGGTGGAGGCAGTGCGGCGTCCCTGGAGCCAGCTTGGACTGCCCTACGCGCGGTTGGACCAGCTGCGGCTGACCCCCTCGGCAGGGCTTGCGGCCCAGGCGCCGGAAACGGCCCGCAAGGTGCTGAAGCGCCTGACCCAGACGGCGGCGGCACTGAGCCAGGTGAAGGCTGAGGCGTAGCCTTCAGCGCGTCTGCGCCGGCATTGGCTAGCTGCGCGGCTGCCAGCGCGCCGGGGCCGCGTCGGGCGGCAGGCCGCCGTCGTACTCCCGCAGGCCATAGCTGAAAGCACCCGCATAGACGAAGAGCGTGCCCAGCTGCGGCTGGACCACCTCGGTCCGGATCCGGAACAGTCCCGCGGCGCCGTCCCACCATTGCTCCGTGCATGCAGTCGCATCAACGACGGCCGGAAGCGCCAGCCGGAGCGGCCCCGCGAAGAGCCGGGTGCGCCGGGAGACCAACCGCAGATGCCCGGCGGCCGTGACTTCCGGTTCAAGATCGGTGACGATGCCGTGCCTGCTGCCGACATAATCCAGCAGGCGCATCCGGGAGCCGCAGCACGTCGTGTCCTCGAAGACCCGCCTGCCGCGCGGGAAGACCATGATGCGCCGGGCGGTCAGGGACGGCCTGCCGAACGGATCCAGATGCGCATAGTTGGCGACGGTGAACGGGACGGCCGAACCGTAGTCCGGAAAGAAGGAATTTTCCGGCGCGGCGGCCAGTGCCGGGCGGATCAGGGCATTCGGACAGCCTGCCACGTCGAACACGCCGCGGCCGGTACCGTACCGGCGGGAGCCGGGCGCCAGGCTGAAGTACTCCTGCAGTTCGGGCTGCAGGCACGCGAAATCCCGGCCCAGCCGCAGCTGGTAGACGGAGCCGGCGCAGTCCACTGCGGCCTATAGCCGGCCGGAGGCCTTGAGCCGGATGTACATGTCCGCGAGCCGCGGCGGCAGGTCGTGTGGACCGGCGTCGACGACTTCCGCGCCGAGCTGCCTGAGCTGGGCCGTCACCGCGGCCCGGTCCAGCAGAGCCCGCTCGGCGGCGGCAGCGCGGTAGGTCTCAGTCGCGGTGTCCCGCTTCAGGCGCAGCTCGTCCAGCCGCGGATCCCGCACGGATGCCACGACCACCACGTGGCGGGACGTCAGCTGGGCCAGCACCGGCAGCAGGCCTTCCTCGACCGCGCCGGAATCCAGCGACGTCAGCAGCACCACCAGGGAACGGTGCGAGGAGACGGAATGGATCTGCGCCGGGATCTGCGTCCAGTCCGCCTCGATCAGTTCGGCCTCGAGCGGAGCCATCGCCAGGACGAGTTGGTTCAGCAGGTTCCCCTTGGACGCCGATTCCACCCGTGCGCGCAGCCGGCGGTCGAAAGCCAGGAAATCGACCCGGTCGCCGCCGCGTTCGGCCAGGACCGCCAGCAGCAGCGAGGCCTCGATGCCGGTGTCCAGCCGCGGCTCGTCTTCGATCCGCGCCGCGGAGGTCCGCGACGTATCCAACACAATCACCACGCGGCGGTCCCGCTCCGGACGCCAGGTGCGCACCACCGTGGTCTGCCGGCGCGCCGTGGCCCGCCAGTCGATGGAACGGACGTCATCGCCGCGGACATATTCCCGGAGCGAATCGAACTCCGTTCCGGCGCCGCGGATCTGCACCGCCGCGCGCCCATCCAGCTCCCGGAGCCGGCGCAGCTTGGACGGAAGGTGACGCTTGGCGTGGAACGGCGGCAGCACGCGGATTATCCCCGGCGCCGGGATGGTCAGCTGCCGCGCGGCCATTCCCAGCGGCCCGTAGCTGCGTACCGTGACGTGCTCGACCTTCAGATCGCCCCTGCGCTCCGGCATCAGGCCGACGGTCATGCGCCGCGCCTCGCCGGACGGAACGGCCAGCCGCTGCACCGGGTTGCGTGCGCCGGCGGACGGCTGCCAGCCGTCGCGGACCAGGGCCCGCAGCGTCCGCCGGCTGTAGTTGCGCACCGTCAGCGTGGCCGCGGCCGGTTCGGTGAGGCGGACACTGTCCGGCAGCCCGCGCACGATTCCGACCTTCCGTGGCGAGGCGGCCAGCGCCAGGTCCGTGCCGGCGGCCGCCACCAGCAGCAGGGACCACCACAGCATCGTCGGCACGCCCGGGAAAAGGATCAGCGGAATCAGTCCTGCCAGCGCCAGCAGCACCAGCCGTCCGGTAATAGCCATCGTGGATGCCCGCCGGGCTCAGCGGGGGACGGGCACTGTGGCAAGGATGCTCAGGAGGACATCATCCACGTGGACGCCGTCCATCTGGGCCTCCGGCCGCAGGCCGACGCGGTGGCGGAGCGCAGGCAGGGTCAGTGCCTTGACGTCGTCGGGCGTGACGAAGTTCCGGCCGGACAGCCAGGCCCAGGCCCGGGAGGTGTTCAGCAGGGCGGTGGCCCCGCGGGGCGAGACCCCCAGCTGGAACGACGGCGCCGAGCGGGTCGCGCGCACCACGTCCACGATGTAGGCAATGACCTCCGGACCCACCACGACGGCGGCGACGGCCCGGCGGGCGCGGTGCACGTCCTCGGCCGAAGCCACCGGACGCACCCCGGCGGCCGCCAGGTCGCGCGGATCGAAGCCGGTGCTGTGGCGGCGGATCACCTCGATCTCATCCTCGCGGCTGGGCAGGTCCAGGGTCAGCTTGAGCAGGAAGCGGTCCAGCTGGGCTTCGGGCAGCTGGTAGGTGCCTTCATACTCGATGGGGTTCTGCGTTGCGGCGACGATGAAGGGATCGGGCAGCGGCCGGGTGACGCCGTCGGCCGAGACCTGACGTTCCTCCATGGCTTCCAGCAGCGAGGCCTGGGTCTTGGGCGGCGTGCGGTTGATCTCGTCCGCCAGCAGGATGTTCGTGAAGACCGGACCTTCCCGGAAGGAGAATTCGGATTCCCGGGAATCGTAGATGACCGAGCCCGTCACATCGCCGGGCATCAGGTCCGGCGTGAACTGCACCCGCTTGGTATCCAGGCTCAGCGCGGAGGACAGCGTGCGGATCAGCAGCGTCTTGGCTACGCCGGGAACGCCCTCCAGCAGCACATGCCCATTGGTCAGCAGGGCAATCAGCAGTCCCGTGACCGCGGCATCCTGCCCGACGACGGCCTTGGCCACTTCGCTGCGCACCTTCAGCAGCGGCGCCAGCGCCGGATCGTGGACCGAACCCCGGCCGGACTCCGGCTGTCCGGACTGCTGCTGGTTGGGGTGCTGCGGCACTGGAGACTCCGGCATTGGGGTCGCATGCGCGGGATAACCCGACTGCGGGGGATGCTGCTGGCTCATCGGTTCCTGATCTCCTTCTCTAGCTCTTCAAGTTCCTGTGCCCACCGCACCAGCCGCGCGTCGTCGTCGGGCCAGTAGTGGACCAGCAGCCGCTGCAGTTCGTGTTCCGGACGGGAGGATAGCCGCGCCACAGCCTGGACCACCGACTCCGCCTGGCTGTCCGGGCCAAGCCGCAGGTGGGCGGCCAGCCGCGTCAGCGCCGAGGCCCGCAGGATCGCTGCGGCGCGCCGAATTGCCCGCGAATCCTGGTACAGCCGCGCCCGGCCCTCCGCAGTTTCGGCGGCGCGTACGACGACGGGCAGTGGCTCGGCCACCAGCGGGCCGGTCCGCCGGGCCTGCCAGAAAATGGCGAGCACGCCCACCACCAGCAGCCACAGCAGCACCGGCGCCACCCAGTCCGGCAGCAGCTGGGCCGGATCGACAGCTTCCCCGGCGGCCGTCAGATCTGCGAGCGTGGGCTGGTACCACACCAGGGTTTCGTGGGCGCCGAGGGTACGGAGCGACAGCGCGGCGTTGCCCTCGTGGGCGATGCCCTCGTTGTTAAGCAGGCCGTCGAAGCCGAGGACGACGACGGTGCCGTCCTCGGACCCCACGTAGCTGGCGGACGCGCCTCCGGGGCCGTCGCTGCCAAAGCACATCACCGGTCCGCGGTAACCGAAGCCGCCGCGTTCGATGGTTCCGGCCGCCCTGGCGTCCGCGACATCGCAGGACGCAGACAGGGGCGGCCCCTCCTGGTCCGCCAGGAATCCGGCCGGCCTGATGTCCGGGGCGAAAACCCGCAGCTGCTCGAAACCGGGCCGCATCAGGACTGTCCGGGCGGCGGCGCCGTCGAGCTGCTGGAGCTGGTCCGGGGTCAGCCGTCCGTTCGGATCGGCCAGGAACAAGGTTGCGGAGGTGCCGCCGTCGGCCTGCGCCAGGGTTGAGAGGGCATCCTCCAAGGAGCCCGCTGCATGTACCTGGACACCCTGCTGGCCGAGCACCTCGGCAGCGGCCATCGCGCCTTCGGGGGCAGGATTGTCGGGGGAGAGCGGCTCGGCGTTCCGGTCTCCGCCGCCCAGGATGGTGGCCAGCACGACGGCGAGCAGCATTGCGCCGAGGATGAGCCAGAAGCGCCAGCGGCGCAGGCCCGCGCGCAGGGAGCTGCCAACGCTGCCTCCCCCGACGGCCTCGGCCGCCGGTTCCCGCAGTGCCGTTCCGGTGCTCATCGGGGAACTGCCAATCCGGCCGGCGGCCCGCCGAGCACCGGCTTGGCCTTCACCAGCCGGTTATCGAGTTCGACGGCGGTGGTGAAGTCAGGCTCATGGGCCGTGGCACCGCCGTAGTGGACTTCGTTGAACCGCCGGGCCAGCCAGCGCAGGCCCGACTCCTCCGCGCTGAAGGCGAGGCAGAGTTTGGCCGCCACTTCTTCGGCCGTCTGTCCGGGCTGCGGATCAATGACCGTGCGTTCCTCCGCGGAGCGGATGATGGCACGGAATTCTTCGGCCAGCGCAAGGTCCCAGCGGCCCTCCCGGGCGGCTTGCTGTGCCAGCCCGCGGTGCTCTGCGGCGGTGCGGGTGACATCGTCGTCGAACAGCGCCGCGGCTGCCTGTTTGCGTGCCGGATTCAGCCGGGGCTTGACGAGCCAGACCGCGACCGCGATGACCACGGCGGCGCCGAGCACGATGAGGACAACGCCAAGATTGGCATCCAGGCCCTGGAAGTCGGACAGCACGTCGGCCAGCCACTGGCCGATCGCGTCCCGGATACGCTCCAGGAGCGAGGGCTGGGCCTGCTGGTAGACGGTCCTGGCCAGCTCTTCTTCCACCCAGCCGCGGGCTTCATCGTCGTCCGGGACCACCGGCACGTCCACGCGCACGGCGCCAGGGACGGCACTCTGGGCGGCGTGGACGGCAGCGCGGGCAGCAGGCAGCAGTACGGACATCGGGCGTCAGCGGCCTGGCCCGCCGGGCGGATTGGGATTGTGGCCGAACTGCTGCGGGGGGTACGGCCCGCCGGGAATGGCGGAGCCCGGAGCGGCCGGAGCGCCCTGGCCCGGGATGCCGCCGCCGTCCGTTCCGCCGGACACCTCATGGTCCTTCATGAGCACCACGTCGAAGCCTTCCCGGCGGATCCGCAGGTCCACGTACAGCAGGGCGATGACACCTGACTGGAAGGCGAACCCGATGGCCCCGAAGACAGAACTGATCAGCGAAGTCGCGATCAGCAGGGGAATCGACTGCTCCATGAAAGCGGCCGGATCCATCTCCGCGTTGAAGACGGCGAACTGGCCCATGATGAAGGACAGCGGCGCAGTGACCACGGAACTGATGATCGTCACGATGAGGTACATCAGCAGCAGGATGCCGAAGGATCGCCACCAGTTCCGCTGCGTCAGGATCCAGGACCGGCGGATGGACGCGAAAATTCCCGCCCCTTCCATGACCAGGGCAGCCGGCGCCAGGACCAGCTTGACGACCAGCCAGATGACGGTCGCCATGAAGGCCAGCATGGCCAGCAGCATCAGGGGGATGGAGGCTTCGGCGAGCAGGGCCCCCAGCGCGATCAGGACGACGATAACGACGACGGTGGCGACAGTCATGGCCGCGAGGATCAGCAGGCCCATTCCGATCAGGGGCCACAGCCGGTGCTTGGCGAGCCGCCACATCTGGCCAAAGCCGGTGCGCCGGTTGAGGATGGCCCGGGCCACCGGAATCACCAGGACGCCTTGCAGGACCAGCACACCGGCGAAGCTGAGCAGGCTCAGCAGCAGGAACGCCGAGAACAGCGACAGGCCCAGGGTGGCGACCTCGGCGGTGTCGATATTGGATTGCAGGGTTGTATCGAACTGGCTGAGGGCCGCGAACGTGCTGCCGGTCAGCAGCGCTGACAGGCCAGCGATGACCAGTTGGAACAGCACCGCGGTGCCGAAGGTCGCGGCCGGATTCCGGCGGCAGGCCTGGAACGCCCCGTCGAGCATCTCTCCCAGGCCCAGGGGACGGAGCGGAATGATGCCCGGTTTGGGCGGCGCGGTGTAGGCCTGGAACCGGCCGGGGGGCATCTGGTTCCAGGCCGGCGGGCGGGACTGATCCCACTGCGGCTGCTGTCCCCATTGCGGTTGCTGGCCCCACTGGGGCTGCTGCGGCGGCGGGCCCTGCGGGGGAGGCTGCTGAGGGTGGTACTGCCGGGAATCCCCGGGCTGGTCGGTCATCGTTTCCCCCTGCTTTCGGCTTTCCTTCAGCCTATAGTTTTTCTGTACCGTCTACCTACTTGCTTTCGGGCGGTGGAAAATCTCCGGGGCCGGCTTCCGGAGGGCGGAGCGGGGCCTGCGATGTGCCTCAGTGCGACTATGTCAAGGCAATGGTGGAATATAGAGGTATGAAGGCACGCATATTGGTGGTGGACGACGACGAGGCCCTGTCCGAAATGATTGGCATTGTCCTGCGCAATGACGGATTCGATCCTGTTTTCTGCGCGGACGGCGGCCAGGCGGTGGAGGTCTACCGGAATACGAAGCCGGACCTGGTCCTGCTTGACCTGATGCTGCCGGGACTGGACGGCATCGAGGTCTGCCGCCAGATCCGCAGTGAGTCGGACGTGCCCATTGTGATGCTGACCGCGAAGTCAGACACCTCGGATGTCGTGCGGGGACTCGAATCCGGTGCGGACGACTATGTGCCGAAGCCGTTCAAACCCGCTGAGCTGGTGGCCCGGGTCCGTGCGCGTCTGCGTCCCGGCGAGCAGAAGGCGCCGGAGACGCTGCGCATCGGAGAGGTGACCATCGACGTGGCCGGCCACACCGTGTACCGCGGCGATGAGAAGATTTCCCTGACCCCGCTCGAGTTCGATCTGCTGGTTGCGCTGGCGCGCAAGCCCTGGCAGGTCTTTTCCCGCGAGCTGCTGCTGGAACAGGTCTGGGGCTACCGCCACGCCGCGGACACCCGGCTGGTCAATGTCCACGTGCAGCGGCTCCGTTCCAAGATCGAGCGTGATCCGGAGGCGCCGGAGATCGTCCTGACGGTGCGCGGTGTGGGCTACAAGGCCGGACAAGGCTGATGTGAATTCCCGGTCCGACCGTTGGGCCCGGCAGCTGTCCACTCTGTGGGAGCGCTGGTCGGCAAAGCTTGCGGCCGTCGGACGGCAGGTTCGGCGGGTGGTGCTCGCCGTACGCGATGAGCTGTTCGGCCGCTGGCGCCGGTCCCTGCAGTTCCGCACTGTCATGGCCACGCTCCTGCTCACGGCCATTGCGCTGCTGGGCGTCGGTGCGTTCCTGTCCAACCAGATTGCCACCGGACTGTTCGAAGAACGCCGGACCCAGGCCGAAAGTGAAGCCGAAAAGGGCCTCACCCAGATCAAGCAGATCTTCGACAGCACCGTCGCCAGCGACCGTGAGTCCACGGAACGGCTCGTCCGGGACACCCTGCGGCTGCTGGAGGGGACCGGTGCGGATGCGCCGCGCCAGTTCCTGCTGGCACCCGCGCCGGACGCGCAGAACCTTTGGATGTCCAAATTCGACAGCGGCGGGCTGTCCTCCACCTTGATCCCGGAGGAGCTGAGCCGGACGATCCTGGAGAACGACGGACAATACTGGCAGGCATTCTCCCTGCCAAGCGGCGACCGCAACGTGCCCGGACTGGCCTTCGGCACACGGGTCAATCTGCCGCCGGGCAATGACTACGCGCTGTACCTGATTTACGACCTGTCCTCCGTGCAGGAAACGCTCGACTACATCCACGGGGTGATGTGGATCGCCTTCGGCATCCTGCTGGTGCTCGTGGGAGGCATCGCCTGGGTCGTGGCAAGGGCCGTCGTCGGTCCGGTCAGCCATGCCGCCGTCGTATCCGAGAAGCTGGCGGCCGGGGAACTGCGTGAACGGATGGAAGTGACCGGTGAGGACGAGGTCGCCCGGTTGGGCGCTTCCTTCAATCACATGGCGGAAAACCTGCAGGAACAGATCACGCAGCTGGCCACACTGTCCCAGATGCAGCAGCGCTTTGTGTCCGACGTTTCCCATGAACTTCGGACCCCGCTGACAACCGTTCGGATGGCGGCCGAAGTGCTCTTCGACGCGCGGCAGGACTTCGACCCCGTGAACCAACGGTCCGCGGAGCTGCTGTATCACCAGGTGGAAAGGTTCCAGGCATTACTGGCGGACCTGCTGGAGATTTCACGCTTCGACGCGGGCGCGGCAGCGCTGGACGCCGAGCCGACGGATATTTTCGAGGTCATCCGCCACGTCATGGACGGGGCCCAGCCGCTGGCGGAAAATTCCGGTTCCACCATGGAGATCGTGTCCGATCTTGAAAGCTGCGTGGCGGATATGGACCCGCGGCGCATTGACCGCATCCTGCGCAACCTCCTGGTCAACGCTCTGGAACACGGCGAAGGCAAGCCGGTGGAGATCCTGGTAGCGTGTTCGGCGGATGCCGTGGCGGTGGGCATCCGCGACCACGGCATCGGCATGACCGCGCTGGAGGCGTCCCGGGTTTTCGACCGGTTCTGGCGCGCCGATCCCGCCCGCGCCCGTACGACCGGGGGCAGCGGGCTGGGATTGTCGATTGCCACCGAGGATGCCCATCTGCACGGCGGCTGGCTGCAGGCCTGGGGTGAGCCCGGCGCCGGATCCTACTTCCGGCTGACTCTCCCGCGCCGCCAGGGCACCCCCTTGCAGACATCGCCGCTGCCCATGCCGCCGGCGGATGCGGTCCCGGACGGGGCGGTTCCCGCATCCTCCGGTTCCGCGGACTGCGTGCCTGCCGCAGGCAGCCCAGCCACGGGGACGGATGCGGCTGCCGCGGAGCAGCACAGGCAGGACGGACAGCACAGCCCGGACGGACAGCACGGGGCGGACGGACAGCACGGGGCGGACGGACAGGGGCAGGAGGCCGAACATGCACACTGGTCGAAGGGCTAGTCTGGTGCGCTTCTGGCTTGCCGTCCTGGCCGCGCTGGTCCTGGCGTTGTCCGGCTGTGCGTCGATTCCGACGTCGAGCCCGGTCGGGACAAGCCAGGCCGACAGCGGCGACGATGCCTTCACGAACTACACGTTCAGCCCCCGCGGCCCCGTTCAGGACGCTGATCCCGACCGGATTGTCCAGGGATTCATCACGGCGGCTACCGGAGCCCAGGAAGACTACCGGGTTGCGCGTGAATTCCTCACCCCGGCCCGTGCCCAAACGTGGAACGCCGACGAGCGGACCATCATCTACCGCGGCGACCCGAAAATCGTGCCCACGGCATCCGAGGACCGTTTCCTCATCCAGCTTGAAACTTTCGGCATCATCGATGCCCAGGGCATCCTTCGCCAGTCCGAGGCCGGCGCGTCGGAGACGGTGGAAGTGTCGCTGGTGCGGGTTGACGGACAGTGGCGGATCGATGGCATTGCCAACGGGATCATGGTCTCGGAAACGAACTTCTCCCTGCTCTTCCGCTCGCACAATCTCTACTTCTACAGCTCCGACTACGCGTATGCGGTGCCGGACGTGCGCTGGTTCGTCAGCCGCCAGGCGGTTTCCGCAGCCATCGTGAAGGCCATGCTGAACGGACCTGCCCCGTACCTGAAGGGCGCCGTGGCCAGTGCGTTCCCGGAAGGGAGCACCCTGGTGCGCAACGCCGTGCCGATCGTCTCCGGCGAGGCAACGGTGGACCTGTCCGCCGAAATCCTCGACGACACCACCAACCTGCAGCGCCAGCAGATGCAGCGCCAGCTGGAACTGACGCTGGTCGGGCTGAACACAATCAGCGCGGTGAACATGACCGTGGACCAGCGCAGCGTCGAACTTGGTCCGCCGGAAACCGGGCTGGCGGTGCCGGTGAAGAATCCGTCGGTCGGCAGCAGCCAGATCGCGGTGTACCAGAACGAACTGACCTACTATCAGGGATCCCAGCTGGATCCGATCGAGAACCTTCCGTCGGTGGCTGGCTTCGCGCCCCGGGATCCGGCCATGACCTACGACCAGCGGCGGATGGCCTTCCTCAACGGCGACCGGACGCAGCTGCTGTCCGTCGCGCCCGGGCAGCAGGTCCAGGTCAGCGCGACGGGAACCGAGCTGACGGCACCGAGCTTCGACCCGCAGGGCTGGCTGTGGACCGCCAGCGGAGACCGGCAGGGCCGTGTGCTCGCGGTGCCGCCGCGCAGCCCCGGGGGCCCAGCGGCGGCCGTGGCCGCACCCTGGCTTGCCGACTGGACGGTCAAAGACCTGCGGATTTCCCGGGACGGCGCGCGGGCGGTCATCGTCGCCGAGCAGGCCGGTGCCGCCGTCGTACTGGTTTCCGGTATCACCCGGGACGTCGACGGTGCCCCGCAGGGTCTGAACGCGCCGGTGCAGCTGCAGGCCTCGGTGCCGGTGGACAGCGCCCGCTGGGTCAGTGAGGACAGTGTCGTGGTCATGAAAGCCGCGCCCTCGGGTCCCGTCCAGGCCGAAGTGCTCCGGCTGGGCAACGAACCGGTCAGGATAGCCCCGCTCGACGGCATGATGACGGTCAGTGCCGGCAACGGCACCCAGGACATCTACGCCCAGACGCCGGAGGCCATCTTTGTCCGGGTCGGCAACAGCTGGGTTCCGCAGACCGAAGGCGTCAAAGATCCGGCGTTCCCCGGCTGACCTGTCCTCCACCGCCGGACCGAGTCTGCGTGTCATCCACATTGCCGGCCGCCGGCTGCGGCCAACCCCTCACCGATGCCCAGAATGGAGGCATGGAGGCATGGCGGCATGGAGACTGTGGCTGGACACACTGCGTTTGCGCCCGGCAGTAACGCGGCGGCACAATGGTTGGGCGAGTTCTGGTCCTTGGTCATTCCCACCGAATGCGTGGTCTGCAGCAGGGAAGACCGTTCACTGTGCCCGGGCTGCGCGGCCGCTCTGCGGCGGGCGACGGTGCGGCCCTACCGAGCGGAGGAAGCGGCCGAGGCGCTGCCGGAAGCCGGACGGCCGGGGGAGGCGGGCAGGCCGCCGCCCGGTCCGGGGACTGCAGCGGATTTCGTTCCGCTGCCGGTGCTTGCGGCGGGCCGTTACCGCCGGGAACTGTCTCAGACCCTCCTGGCCTTCAAGAACCATGGCCACACCGATCTCGCTCCGGTCCTGGCGGCTGCCCTGGGCGGGGCACTGCATCATGCGGTGGTGGAGCTGGCCCCGCGTTCGCCGGTGCTGCTGGTGCCGGTGCCCTCGCGGCCGGCTTCGATCCGCAGGCGCGGCTACGATCCGGTGTGGCTGCTGCTGCGGACCCTCGAAGCAAGGATCCTGCTGCCGGCCGGAGCGCAGCTGGTGCCGGCCGCGGGGCACACGCTGGCGGCGGCGGCACTGGAACTGGTGCCCAAAGCGATCCGGAACGCCACCGGATGGGCCGCCGGCAGCCAGAAGTCCCTGGGCCGAGCCAAACGGCGCGGCAATGTGGCCGGGACGCTGGCCATCCGGCGGCGGCATGCCGGCCGGGTCCGCGGCCGGACCTGCCTCGTCGTCGATGACGTCCTGACTACAGGTGCAACCATTGCGGAAATGGCCCGCGTCCTGCGCAGCGCCGGCGCCCGCGGAGCCTGCCGGGGACCTGCGCTGGACGTCCGGAAACCCGGTATGACTTTTTTCGTGAAATAACTGCGGCTAAGGGATGAATAACGGGTGGCAGTGAACTAACGTGAAGTATGGGTATTTCAATGAGGACAAATACCCGTCGGCAGCGGCTGAAAGGATTTTCATTTCAGTCGCTGTTGTGTCATCTAAGCGATGTGGAGGACACTATGGAATTCAACATCAGCAGCGGCCGGAACGTTCCCGTTTCGGATCGCTTCCGTGAGTACGCCGAGGAGAAAATCTCCAAGATTGAGCAGCTCGGCGACAAGGTTCAACGGTTGGACGCCAAGGTCACGAAGGAAGCCAATGCCCGCCAGTCGGACACCAATCTCACGGTTGAACTGACGGTTCTCGGCCGGGGACCCGTCATCCGCGCCGAGGCATCGGCAGCGGATAAGTTCGCCGCCTTTGACATCGCCTACGGAAAGCTGCTCGAACGAATGCGCCGCGCCCGCGACCGGAAAAAGGTCCACCACGGGCGGCACCGGCCTACCGCGGTTTTCGAAGCTACCGCTTCGCTGGAGCCAGCTAGCCCTTCCGAACCCATTTTTGCCGAGAAGGCCGGTGAACCTGCACCCAGCCAGGCTCAGGAGAAGACCGGCTACGAAATAGACAACGACATTCCGGCAGGGGATTCGCCGGTGCTGATCCGCCGCAAGGTTTTTCCTGCCTCGCCGATGACCCTCGACGATGCCGTCGACAACATGGAGCTCGTCGGGCACGATTTCTATCTGTTCATTGACAAGGAGACCAGCACGCCCTCGGTCGTCTACCGGCGCCGCGGCTGGACCTACGGTGTCATTACGCTGGATTCCGAATGCTCGCTTGAGGGCACGGGACCGCAGGAGGAAGTGCGCGCTTACCGGTCTCCGGAGGAAGCCCGCGCCTAGCGCAGCGGCATGACCGCCGGTCTTTCCCAATCGCAGGCCCGCAGGATTGCGCTTGCGGCCCAGGGGCTGGCCAAGGAACGGCCCACCGGCCTGGTGACAGCCAGGCAGGTGGGCCGGATCTTTGACCGGATCCAGTTGGTCCAGATAGATTCCGTGAATGTCCTCGTGCGCAGCCACTACCTGCCGCTGTTTTCCCGCCTCGGAAATTACGACGTCGGCATCCTCCACCGCATGTCGACGCGCCCACCGCGCCGCCTGCTGGAATATTGGGGGCACGAGGCCTCGTTCATTTCCGCGCCGCTGCATCCGCTGCTGGCCTGGCGGATGCGGGACTGGCAGGACAGCGCCTGGGGGAACGGTCAGGCGGGCCTGGGCTGAGCATGGACATTTGGCGGATGTCATCCTCGGCGAACTTGAGCTGTATGGGCCGCTGACGGCCGGCGAGCTGCAGACGCGGATCCGCCATGACGTTCCGCGGGCCAAGGACAACTGGGGGTGGAACTGGAGCGCCGTCAAAGGAGTGTTGGAAGCACTCTTCTGGTCCGGCCGAGTCTCCGCGGCGTCCCGGACACCGCAGTTCGAACGCCGGTACGACCTCACGGAGCGTGTGCTGCCTCCTGCAGTGCAGCAGATTCCGCCGCTTCCGCGTGAGGAAGCCATCAGGTCGCTCGTGGAACTCGCGGCCAGGGCCCACGGTATCGGCACAGCGAGGTGCTTTGCGGATTATTTCCGGTTGCCGCAGCGCGAGGCGGACGGTGCCGTTGCGGAGTTGTCCCGCGCGGGCATCCTCGAGGCCGTGGATGTCAGCGGCTGGCGGCGGCAGGCCTACCGCCATGTGGCTTCGGACCTGCCGCGCCGGGCCCGGGGCAGGGCGCTGCTTAGCCCGTTCGATTCGCTGGTGTTCGAGCGCGGCCGCCTTCTGGCACTGTTCAATTTCCACTACCGGATCGGCATCTATACGCCCCCTGCACAGCGGACCTACGGCTACTATGTCCTGCCGTTCCTGCTCGGCGAGGAACTGGTTGCCCGGGTCGACCTCAAGGCGGACCGAACCGCGGGCCGGCTGTTGGTGCGCGGCAGTTACGCCGAGGCGGAGGCTCCGCCGGATACCGCCGTTGAACTGGCGGCGGAGCTTCGCCTGATGGCCGGCTGGCTGGGGCTGGGCGACATCGTCGTCGAGTCCCGCGGCGGCCTCGCTGCGGCCCTGCGGCGGGAGGTCGTCCGCGGCTCTTCCTGACCGGCGGCCTGCCCGGCCCGGGCTGCAGGGGGAACTAAAAC
This sequence comes from Arthrobacter sp. B0427-1-12, assembly GCF_059092905.1. Classification (NCBI taxonomy): domain Bacteria; kingdom Bacillati; phylum Actinomycetota; class Actinomycetes; order Micrococcales; family Micrococcaceae; genus Arthrobacter; species Arthrobacter sp. B0427-1-12. The sequence continues at coordinate 229,678 of NZ_JBNHIC010000002.1, forward strand.
CGCGGCTTGGACGTCTCTCACGTAGACTGATGAGGCCAGGTTCGGCAGCAACGATTGGGAGCATACGCAGTGGCATCACTTCTCGAAAGAGTCCTTCGCACCGGCGACAAGAAGACGCTGAAGAGACTCCGCAGCTACGCTGACGCCATCAATATCCTCGAGGAAGACTTCAAGAACCTCTCCGATGCCGAGCTCCGCGCCGAGACCGACACGCTCAGGCAGCGCCACAGCGACGGCGAATCGCTCGACGATCTGCTGCCCGAAGCATTCGCGGCGGTCCGCGAAGCCGCCAGCCGCACGCTGGGCATGCGCCACTTCGATGTCCAGCTGATGGGCGGGGCGGCGCTGCACCTGGGCAACATCGCCGAAATGAAGACCGGTGAAGGAAAGACCCTGGTAGCCACGGCTCCGGCTTACCTGAATGCACTCACCGGCAAAGGCGTCCATGTCGTCACTGTCAACGACTACCTTGCCGAGTACCAGTCGGACCTGATGGGACGCGTCTTCCGCTTCCTGGGCATGTCCACCGGCTGCATCCTGGCCAACCAGGACCCGGCCAAACGGCGGGAGCAGTACGCGTCGGACATCACCTACGGCACGAACAATGAGTTCGGCTTCGACTACCTGCGTGACAACATGGCCTGGTCCGCAGAGGAACTTGTCCAGCGCGGCCACAACTTCGCCATCGTCGACGAGGTCGACTCCATCCTGATCGATGAAGCCCGTACGCCGCTGATCATTTCCGGCCAGGCCTCCGGTGACGTCAACCGCTGGTACACGGAATTCGCCAAGGTGGTGCTGCGGCTCAAAGCGGAGCAGGACTACGAGGTCGATGAGAAGAAGCGGACCGTAGGTGTCCTGGAGCCGGGCATCGAGAAGGTCGAGGACTACCTCGGCATCCATAATCTGTATGAGTCGGCGAATACGCCGCTGATCGGATTCCTCAACAACGCGATCAAGGCCAAGGAACTGTTCAAGCGGGACAAGGACTACGTGGTCCTCAACGGCGAAGTCATGATCGTGGATGAGCACACCGGCCGCATCCTGGCCGGCCGGCGCTACAACGAGGGCATGCACCAGGCCATCGAAGCCAAGGAAGGCGTCGAGATCAAGGCGGAGAACCAGACGCTGGCCACCGTCACGCTGCAGAACTACTTCCGCCTGTATACGAAGCTTTCGGGCATGACCGGAACCGCGGAGACCGAGGCAGCCGAGTTCATGGGCACCTACAAGCTTGGAGTCGTGCCCATCCCGACCAATAAGCCTATGGCCCGCAAGGACCAGTCGGACCTGATCTACAAGAACGAGGTCGCTAAGTTCGACGCCGTCGTCCAGGACATCGTGGAGCGCCATGAGGCCGGCCAGCCGGTACTCGTGGGTACCACGAGCGTGGAGAAGAGCGAATACCTGTCCAAGCAGCTGGCCAAGCAGGGAATCCGGCACGAGGTCCTCAATGCCAAGAACCATGCACGGGAGGCCGCCATCGTGGCGCAGGCCGGGCGCAAGGGCGCTGTAACGGTCGCCACGAACATGGCCGGCCGCGGCACCGACATCATGTTGGGCGGCAATGCCGAATTCAATGCCGTCGCCGAACTGGCCAAGCGGGGACTGGACCCGGCCGAGACCCCGGAGGAATACGAGGCGGCATGGCCGGCGGCGCTGGAAGCCGCTAAGAAGGCCGTGGCTGCCGAGCATCAAGAGGTGCTGGCCCTGGGCGGCCTTTACGTTCTCGGAACGGAGCGCCACGAGTCCCGCCGCATCGACAATCAGCTCCGCGGCCGCTCCGGCCGGCAGGGCGATCCGGGGGAATCCCGTTTCTACCTGTCGCTGACCGACGACCTGATGCGGCTGTTCAACGCCGGTGCAGCCGAACGGATCATGAATAACTCACGCATGCCGGACGATATGGCCCTTGAATCCAAGCTGGTGTCGAAAGCAATCGAAAACGCCCAGGGGCAGGTTGAGGCACGCAATGCCGAACAGCGCAAGAATGTGCTGAAGTACGACGACGTGCTGAACCGCCAGCGCGAGGCCATCTATGGTGACCGCCGGCGCATCCTCGAAGGCGATGACCTGCACGAGAAGATCGGCTTCTTCCTGGAGGACGTAGTCACGGCAATGGTGGATGAGGCCACCGCCGAAGGCAACGGCGACGACTGGGACTACGAACTGCTGTGGAACAACCTGAAGCAGCTTTACCCGATTACCCTCACGATCGATGAAGTCATCGAGGAAGCCGGTGGGAAGTCCAAGGTTACGCGCGACTTCCTGCACGCGGAGATTCTGTCCGATGCCCAGGTTGCTTACCAGGAACGCGAAGAGGCTCTGGGATCGGCGACAATGCGGGAGCTGGAACGGCGGGTTGTCCTGTCGGTGATCGGCCGGAAGTGGCAGGAGCATCTCTACGAGATGGACTACCTCAAGGAGGGCATTGGCCTGCGTGCCATGGCCCAGCGGGATCCGCTGGTCGAGTACCAGCGGGAAGGCTACATCATGTTCCAGGCCATGATGGAGGGCATCCGCGAGGAGAGCGTCGGCTACCTGTTTAACCTCGAGGTCAAAGTTGCCCAGCCCGCACCGGTGGGACTGCCCGGTGTCACTGATGGGCGGGCCGCGGTTGCGGCGCCGACTGTGACGGCAGCAGGCCTGGAACGTCCGCAGCGGCCTGCCAGCCTGCAGTTCACTGCGCCCAGCGAACGGGGCGGAGCTGAAACACGTGTTGTCCGCAGCGGCGCGGGCGCTGCAGGAGCCAGCGGAAATCCTGCTGCCCCGGCATCGGACGGGAACCGGGGCTCCAACACCAAGAAGAGCAAGAAGCGCTAGCCGATTTCCAGCGCTGTGACTTTCCAGAGTCCGCGCCGCAGCTCGAGTCGAAGGGCTACGGCGCGGACTCTGTCGCGTTCGGCCACCACAAGGGTCGCTTCGTAGGCGATAGCGGAAATCCGGCAGATGCGCGTCGACCTGACGACAGCGTTGCGGTGCAGCCGGGACCCGGACTGCTGCCGCCCGGAACCTGCCTGTTGCTGCATCTCACGGACCATATTGCTGCGCAGGACCAGCCGTTCGTAACTGCGCGGATCAAGCCAGCGCGCCATTTGCTGCACGGGCCGGGTGCCGCCCAGTACTTCCAGGGCCGCCTGGGCGATCGAGCGGGCGATGCCGGTAATCCGTTGCGCATCGGCGCTGTCCTCGTTCGCCCCGGATCCGGTCCTGGGCGGGACTGCTTCCGGCTGTCCGCCCGCGGAAGGAAGGGCGGCGGCCCGCTTGGGGGGCAGTCGGATGACCGGCGCAGCCGGACCGTCCGGATCAACCTGACGGATTCTGCGGACCGTGATCGGACGGGGCTCGCCGCTGGCTGGCGCCAGGGCGGACGAAACGGTAGCTTCGGCCGTTTCCGGAAGAGTTGTCACGTTGTTCACTGCGTTCCTTTCGTGGACTGGGCGGCTTGCGGTATCGAGCTGGCGAGGGCACGTTGGATGCAAAAGCACTTGAGCGGGTCAGCGCGCAGGTAGTGATCAAAGGCGCTCCGCTGCGGGTGCTGACAGGCATCCCGCGGGCCGACCGCTGGGCGGAGCTGCGCGCCGCTGCGCTCGCCGAAGTCATCCGGCAGGCCCGCGGCGTTGCGGATGCCATCATCATCGACTGCGGCTTCTGCCTTGAGGCGGACGAGGAACTGAGCTTCGACACGATGGCGCCGCGCCGCAACGGCGCCACCCTGCGCTGCCTGGAGCTGGCGGACACGATCTATGCGGTCGGCTCGGCGGATGCGATCGGCATTCCCCGGCTCGTGCGTGGGCTTGCCGAACTCGAGCAGGCGGTGCCCTCGGCCAGTCCGCAGGTCGTCCTGAACAAGGTCAGAGCCGCTTCTGTCGGACGGTCTCCGGAGCGGCAGCTGCGGGAAGCCTGGGATCGTTATGGGCCCGCGCAGCAGATCCAAGCCTTCCTCCCGGCGGATGCGGCGGCCGCGGATGCTGCGCTGCTGGGCGGTTCGGCGCTGCTGGAAGTCGCCCCGGAGTCGCCGCTGCGCCGGGCGCTGGCGGACCTCGTGGATGCGCCCGTGGAGCGCCGGCGCGGACTGCGCCGCGGCGGCCGCGGCGGAGTGAAGTTTTCCCCCGCTGGCATTAGGCTCTTACCTAAGGGGCCGCAAGGGAGCGGTCTTTAACCAACGTAGTGGAGGCGTAATCCATGTCGTCTGGGTCCAGCCCTGCGGATCTGTCCGGTTCAACGAAGTCCGACGGAGAGTTTATCGGGACCTACTACGAGCATCTGGCCGCGGAGGATGCCCAGGCCTACAGTTCCGATACGCTGGCCGAACGTGCACTCAGGCACCGGGAGTTGGCCGCGGTGCACCAGCCGGGCCAGGCTCTGGTCGATATCCTGGACCAGCCGGAGGCCAGTGTGGTGATGATCGTCTGTGATGATATGCCCTTCCTGGTGGATTCCGTCACGGCGGAGGTCGTGCGCCAGCACAGCGCAATCAAGATGGTCATGCATCCAACCTTCGTGGCAGTGCGCAACCGGGAGAGTGGGCAGCTGCTGGAACTGCACCGCGTGCCGTTCATGGCCAGTGTCTCCAGCGGTGATACCGCGACCCTGCCCAGTCTTGCCCATCTGGTGGCAACGGGAGACAAAGCGTCCCATGTGGAGTCCTGGATCGCCGTCGAAATCAATCGGCTGACCAGCGCAGGCAAGCGTGCCGAACTCATTTCCGGACTCGAACGCGTCCTCGGCGACGTCCGGGTAGCGGTCGAGGACTGGCCGGCCATGCGCCGCAAGGTGCGGGAGGTGGCGGATTCACTCAAATCCGTCCGCAATGGGGAAGAGATTCCGGACCTGCAGCAGGCGCAGGATCTGCTGTATTGGCTTGACAACGGCAACTTCACCTTCCTGGGATTCCGCGAATACGACCTGGTGACCCAGCACGGCGAAGACATGCTGCATATCAAGGAAAACAGCGGGCTGGGCATCATGCGCCACATCGCTGACGGCAAGCACATCCAGCACCTGACCGCCGCCGGCCGGGCCAAAGCCCGGGAGAAATGCGCGCTGGTGATCACCAAGGCCAATTCACGCTCCACCGTCCACCGCGCCGCATATCTGGACTACATCGGTGTCAAGCGATTCGATGCGAACGGGAATGTCGACGGCGAGCGCCGGTTCATCGGACTGTTTGCCACCAGTGCCTACACGGGATCGGTGCGCGACGTGCCGATTGTCCGGGACAAGGTCAAGGGCGTGCTGCGCGAACTGGGGTTCCCGCCGAACTCCCACTCGGGCAAGGACCTGCTGTCGATTCTGGAAACCTATCCCAGGGATGAACTCTTCCAGATTGACCAGCAGGATCTGGCCTCGACGGCACTGGCGATCCTCCGCCTGCAGGAGCGCCGGCGCACCCGGCTGTTCCTGCGCCCGGATGTGTACGGCAGGTTCATGTCGGCACTGGTCTTCCTGCCGCGCGACCGCTACAACACCAACGTACGGTTGCGCATCGAGGACGAGCTGCGCAGGACCTTCCGCGCCGATTCGATCGACTATGAAGCCCGCATGAGTGAGTCAGCGCTGGCTCGGCTGTTCTTCCGGATCCGGCTGTCCCGCGGTGCCGAGATCACGGGGGTGGACGCCGGGGCACTGGAACAGCGGCTGGTGGCCGCCACCCGTTCCTGGGGGGAAAGCATCGAGCAGGCACTGCTGCGCAGGTACGACCGGGACCGGGCCGAAAAACTCAGCGCCCAGTGGGCACAGGCCTTTCCTGCCGCTTACACGGTGGACTTCGAGGTTGATGACGCCCTCGCTGACCTGGAGCGCTTCGAAAGCTATGGGGCCCAGCCGGCCGCCGAGCCGATCCTCAAGGTCTACGTACCATCCGGGCCGGTGGGCACAATGTCAGGGCACGCGCGGCTCAAACTGTATCTGACCGAAACCAGGAGCCTGAGCCAGATTCTGCCCCTGCTCCAGAACCTGGGGCTCGAAGTGCTCGATGAGCGGCCCTTCGTCCTCCGGCCTGCGGATGGCAGGAATTTCTTCCTCTACGATTTCGGCCTGAAATACCCCTCCGGGATCGATCCGCTGGCAATGGCACCACTGCTGGAGGAAGCTTTCGCAGCGGCACTGTCGGGGAAGAGCGAATCGGATGCGTTCGAGCGGTTGGTGCTCAGCCAGGGCATGCACTGGCGGCAAGTGGTGATCCTGCGCAGCTACGCCAAGTTCACCAGGCAGCTCGGCAACCCCAATTCCTACGGCTTCATCGCCGACACGCTGCTGGGCAATCCCGCGGTCAGCCTGGCGCTGCTGGCGCTGTTCGAGGCCACCTTCGACCCGGACATCCCATCCGCCGAGCGTCCGGCCGCCGTCGAAGAGGCGCGGGCGGCGCTGGCAGATGGACTGGAAGGGGTTCCCACCCTCGACGCCGACCGTGTCCTGAGGACCCTTGGCAACCTCATCGGTGCGTCACTGCGGACCAATTATTTCCAGGACAAGGAATACCTGAGCATCAAGTTCAACACCGGCTCCATCGAGTCGGCGCCGTTCCCGCGGCCCAAGTACGAGATCTGGGTCTATTCTCCGCGGGTCGAAGGCGTCCACCTGCGTTTCGGCGAGGTGGCCCGCGGCGGCCTGCGCTGGTCCGACAGGCGCGAGGATTTCCGCACCGAGGTGCTTGGCCTGGTCAAGGCACAGACGGTCAAGAACGCTGTGATCATCCCCACCGGAGCCAAAGGCGGGTTCTATGCCAAGAGGCTCCCGGATCCGACGGTTGACCGCTCAGGATGGATGGCCGAGGGGCAGACCTGCTACCGCACATTCATCCGTGGCCTGCTGGACATTACCGACAACCTCCTGCCGATCGGCTCCGGACAGGAGGTGGACTCGCCGGACCGGATGGTGGCCCGCGACGGTGACGACACGTACCTGGTCGTTGCCGCGGACAAGGGCACTGCGTCCTTCTCCGACATCGCCAACGGCCTTTCCGAGGAGTACGGCTTCTGGCTGGGGGACGCGTTCGCTTCCGGTGGATCCGTAGGATACGACCACAAGGCCATGGGCATCACCGCCCGCGGTGCCTGGGAATCCGTCAAACGGCATTTCCACGAGCTCGGGGTGGACACGCAGCAGGAGGACTTCACCGTCGTCGGCATCGGCGACATGAGTGGAGACGTCTTCGGCAACGGCATGCTGCTCTCCAGGCACATCCGCCTGGTGGCTGCATTCGACCACAGGCACATCTTCCTTGATCCCGATCCCGATGGGGCCGCCTCCTTCGCCGAACGCAAGCGGCTTTTCGACCTGCCGCGGTCTTCCTGGCAGGACTATGACTCCACCCTGATCAGCGACGGCGGCGGTGTCTATCCCCGCCACGTCAAGGAAATTCCGGTAACGCCGCAGGTACGCCGCGTGCTGGGGCTGGAGCCGGATGTGACGGAACTGAGCCCGCCGGAGCTGGTGAAGGCGATTCTTCGGGCCCCCGTCGACCTGCTGTACAACGGCGGCATCGGAACCTATGTGAAATCGTCGCAGGAAAGCAACGCATCGGTCGGGGACAAGACCAATGACGCCGTGCGCATCAACGGCAACGAGGTGCGGGCTAGGGTCATCGGTGAAGGCGGCAACCTGGGCATGACCCAGCGGGGACGCATCGAAGCCGCGCTCGCGGGCGTCATCCTCAATACCGATGCGATCGACAACTCGGCCGGCGTCGACTGCTCGGACCATGAGGTCAATATCAAGATCTTCGTCGACCGGATGGTGGCTGCCGGCAAACTCCCCGCAGCGGAACGGGCGGCCTTCCTCCACTCCATGACTGACGAAGTGGGCAGGCTCGTGCTGGAGGACAATATCGACCAGAACATCCTGCTGCTCAACGACCGGCAGCGCGTGGTGGAGTGGAGCCCGAGCTTCGAGCGGCTCATGGACTGGCTGGAAGTCAGGGCGGACCTCAATCGCGACCTGGAGGCCCTGCCGACCACCGCGCAGCTGCACGCCCGCATCGAGAAGACCGGCCAGGGCCTGACCTCGCCCGAGCTGTCGGTCCTGGCGGCGTATGCGAAGATCGAGCTGACCAAGGCACTTGCTGCCAGCGATCTGGCAGATGGCCCGTGGTTCTCCCGAGTCCTGCGGAGGTATTTCCCGCACCAGCTGGTGGAGCGCTTCGAAGCAGACCTTGATGCGCACCCGCTGCGCCGCGAAATCATAGCCACCGTCGTCGCCAATGACATGATCAACGTCGGCGGCATCACCTTCGCGTTCCGGGCCATGGAGGAGACTTCGGTACCGGAAGCCACGGTGGCCAGGGCATTCGTTGCGCTGCGTGAAATCTACGAGCTGGACGCGCTGATTGATGCGATGGCCCAGCTGCCGCCCAGTTTCCCCACGGAACAGTGGTGCACGGTGCAGCTGGACATGCGCAGGTTGCTCGACCGGGCAGTCCGGTGGTTCATCAACCACGTGGGCACGGCCGGAACGGTGGAGGAGAGTATTGCGGCGTTCAAGCCGCTGATGGACCCGCTGCGGGCCAACCTGGCCAGCTACCTCCGGGGGGTCGACCTCGAGAGGGTCAACGAATGGTTCGACCGGGCCCAGGGGTGGGGCTTGCCGGAGGCAATCGGGCAGCGGTGGGCCCAGGAATTCGAGACCTTCGGCCTGCTGGATGTGGCCCGGATCTCCGGGAAGCTCGATGAACCGGTGGAGAACTTCGCCAAGGTGTACTACGCCGTCTACGACCGCTACGGGGTAGATGATCTGCTGACCCGTATTACCGCGCTTCCCCGGAAGGACCGCTGGCAGGCGCTGGCGCGCGCGGCCCTGCGCGATGACCTGTACTCGACCGTTGCGGACATGACCCTGGCGGTGATGGAGGCGACCGAGCAGAAGCAGGACGCGGACGCCGTCGAACGCATCGAGGTCTGGGAAGAACTCAATGCGGGCCATCTGGAGCGTGCTAAGAATATGTTTGCAGAAGTTAATCAGCTCGAGAAGGATGACATGGCGTCGCTGTCTGTCGCCCTGCGGCTCTTGAGGTCCATCGTGCGGAGGTAGTGTGGCCATTTTTACGGATCCCATCAAGGACCATGCCAATTTCGGCCCGGGGGATGCGGAATGGCTGCACCTGCTGGTCGGCGACTGGCAGCTGGTAGCGGATCTGGCCTTCGCCGACCTGGCGCTGTGGTTCCCGGTGCCGGACGGCAGCTACGTCTCGCTGGCGCATGTGCGTCCATCGACGTCGCATACCGTCTTCCACAGCGATTTCGTCGGGGACCGGATCCGCGCGGACCTGCGCCCCCTGGTGGACCGGGCCTGGGAAAGCCAAACCATCGAGCGCTCCAGCGAGACGAACTGGACCACTGAGATGGCCATGCGTGTGGAGGCAGTACCGATGGTGCGCAATGGCCGCACCCTTGCGGTGGTCACGTCGCATATGGACCTTTCCAGCTCCCGCATGCCGTCACGGCTGGAACTGACCTACCGCCAGGCCGCCTACGATCTGCTGCGGATGGGCACGATGGGACTATGGCCGGACTTCGCCTCACCGACCGGCTCGCGGCGCGGAGCTCCGCGGGTAGGCGACGGGCTGTTCCGGCTCGACGTGGACGGCATCATCCAGTACGCCAGCCCCAACGCTGTCTCCGCCTATCGGCGCCTCGGCGCCGTCGAGGCCTTGGAGGGACGCTCCCTGGCCGAAATAACGACGGCGCAGCTCAAGGACCGCCGGATGGTGGACGAAACGCTGCCGTTGGTGGTCACCGGCCGCATGCCGTGGCGGACGGAGATCGAATCCCGGGGCGTGAGCCTGTCGCTGCGAGCGATTCCGCTGCGGGACGAGAAGGATCGGTTCGGCGCCCTGGTGCTGTGCCGCGACGTATCCGAACTGCGCCGGCGGGAAATGGAGTTGGTGTCCAAGGACGCCACCATCCGGGAGATCCATCATCGGGTCAAGAACAACCTCCAGACTGTCGCTGCCTTGCTGCGTATGCAGTCGCGCCGGATGGTCAGCGAGGAAGGAAAGCAGGGGCTGGAACAGGCCATGCGCCGGGTGGCCACCATCGCGCTGGTCCACGAAACCCTGTCCCAGGGACTGGCCCAGAACGTTGACTTCGATGATTTGATCGGCCGGCAGTTCCGGCTGGCTGCGGAAGTCGCGTCCCCGGCGCAGCAGGTGCGCACCGAATCGTCGGGGGAATTCGGCGAGCTGCCGAGCGAATTCGCTACTCCGCTGGCGCTGGTGATCAACGAACTGGTGACCAACGCCGTGGAGCACGGGCTATCGGACCGCAAGGGTTCCGTCTGGCTGACCGCGGATCGGACGGTGGCGGCCGATGGCGAGGAAATCCTCAAGGTCACGGTGGAGGACGACGGCGTGGGGTTGCCTGAGGCGAACCATACCGAAGGGCTGGGGCTGCAGATCGTGCGGACCCTGGTCACCAGTGAACTGGGCGGAATCATCGACTGGATGCCGCGTGAGGGCGGTGGAACAGTGGTGCAGATCGAGATGCGGCTGAATCCACACCAAATCTAGACGGCCTCCGGCCAGGGGCTCATGAAGATTCAGGGGCTCATGAGTCCGCGAGCCTTAAATACAGGAGACCGCTGCCCCGAGGGGCGGCGGTCTCCTGTGGAAGCCTGTTTAGGAGGCGCGGCGTGCCCGTGCTGCGCGTCGCTTCAGGGCGCGTCGCTCGTCTTCGCTCATGCCGCCCCAGACTCCTGCATCCTGACCGGACTCGATGGCCCACTGCAGGCAGGTATCAATTACCGGGCAGCGCCGGCAGACGCTTTTTGCTTCTTCGATCTGAAGCAAGGCCGGGCCGGTGTTCCCGACGGGGAAAAACAGCTCCGGATCCTTGTCCAGGCATGCCGCGCGGCTCCGCCAATCCATGCTGATCACTAACTCCTTTAAAGATTCCGCGGCTCGGAGAGTTCTTTGTGAAAACCTTCACTAGCGCGCTCATAGTAAAGGGGCCGCTAAATATTGGCCCCCGAATTTCTCTTTATCCAGAGTTTCATGTTAAATCTGCGCAAACAAGGGTTAACGTTTGGAATTTTGTCCAATCGGACGAGTGCTTGGTCACAGTAATTAGTGTTGCATCGCATACCGCTGGCTGCCTTCCGACTGTCTCCGGTACTGTGCCAGTGTGTCAAGACCGGAGACTTCCCCTGTTCCTGCCACCCGCCCGCCCGGCGTTGTGGCCATCGCACTGATCCTGGTGCTTGAGGCGCTGGCACTGCTGGCGGCAGCCGCCTGGTACGTCTGGGGGCTCCTGACGCAGACCCCGCTGTCCTACGGCGGCGCGGTCTTTACTCTGGTCCTGCTGGTGGTGCTTGCGGTCTGGCTTCTAGCGGTGGGGCATTTCCTGTTCCGTGGCTATCGCTGGACCCGCTCCGCAGCGCTGGTCTGGCAGCTCTTCATGGTTGCCCTCGCGGTGCCGACTTTGGCCGGAGGAATTGTTCTTCCCGGAATCCTCCTGCTGCTGCCGCCGGCGGTCGCGACCGTACTGCTGTTCAGCAAGCCGGTGGTCGCCTACACCAGCCGCCTGGCCAAGAGTTCCGGGGCCATCTGAGTCCGCACACTAGGCCGTGGCGTCCGCCGGTGTTACCAGCGCCGTCTGGAGCTCGGTGACCTGCCCTGCCTGTACCAGGAACGCGCGGCCGGGTCCGCAGCGGTAGTCCACTTCCAGCCGGATCCCCAGGAAATCGCCGTCAGCGGGCTGCCCGGGCGCCAGGATGATTCCATGTCCGGCCGAGCGCGCCTGCATCGACAGCGGCACCCGGGACATCAGTGTGGGACCCGGGACTGCAGCAAAGACGACGGCGGCGCCCTGGGCATGCAGGCTGCCCAGCTGCTGCTGCACATCCTGAGGCAACCGGTCGGCGTCGTCGACCAGCAGCAGCGTCCGCCCCAGGCCGGTACCGGACAGCGGCCGGCTCGACGCCGGGACCGAGTTCCAGTAGGCCCGGGGATCCTCGCCGTGGGCGGGCATCAGGACAGGCACGTCAGCCGGGGCCGAAGCCTGGACGAGGCGCAGGAAGTTCGTCCGGCCGGAGCCGGCTCCGCCGAGGACGGGGAAGACCATACCCGGCTGCAGCCGAAGCCAGCAGGTGCCGGGTTCGTCCCCGGACACACCGACGGGTACGTCCAGGAGGCCTGAGGCGGAGTCCGGGGCCGTGTCCGGCCGTTCCGGCACGAGTTCGCTGCGGTGGATGATCTGGGGCAGCGGCCGGATCCTGAACGGCTGGAGCTCCGATGCCCGGACGCCGGACAGCAGGGAAACTGCGTCGTCCATCGAAGGATCATCCGGAGGCGCGGCGGGGCCGGGGGGTTCCAGGAGCTGGGCGACGCAGCCCGCGTCCGTGCCGATCCGGCCCTGTACCAGGGCCCTGCCGGGAATGCGGTCCATGGGCGGAAGTTTGGGCCAGGCTATCAACGACTCGGGGCTGCAGCCGGCGGGGAGGAAGATCCGGTTCGGAATCTGCGCAAAGAAACGGCCCGCGAGCAGCTCCCTGTCGCCGCTGATCAGCAGCGTGATGCCTGCGCCCGCGCCGTCCCGGGTGATGTCCAGGAGGACTTCCTCGGCCCAGGCCCAGCGGCTTGAGCGGATGGCCGTTATCCACCGTCCCCACCCGGAAACCACCACCGCCCGCTGCGCCGCATGGTTATCCCCGCCGGCCAGTCGCTCCATGACCTCCTCACCTAGCCGGCGGAGGATCTGCACGGCCAGTTTGAGTTCGTGGGCTGCCGCATAGGCGCCGACGTTCGGCTGGCCTGCAAACTGCTTCAGCTGGCCGTCGCCGTCCAGAATATAGAAATGGTGGCTGCCGGAGGCCCGGATGAGCCCCCTGATCCCGAGCCGCAGCACGCCCGCCGGCCCGGCTCCGGTTCCGAGTACGGCCAGATGCGCATCACGGGCGGGCAACCAGCGCAGGATCCGCTGCTCCTGGCGGTCGGGCAGGTCCAGCAGGCCGAGGACGACGCCGTCCACGTCCTTCCCGTCCACCTCCGTCCCGTCCCCGATGCTTCCGTCCCAGATCCCGGCTTTCTCCGGCAGCGCCGGAAGGGTCGCCGGCAGCGGGTCGAGCAGCGGACGATGCCGTTCCCCGTTTCCCGGCCGGCTTGCCTGCTCGCAGGCCATCCCGATGGCGGAGATGAGCCTCGGAATGTACGACGGCGGCTGGCCGGCATGGCGCCCCCGGCACCCCGCGGGAGATCCGCCGGAGGCCTTCGAGGCTGTCCCCGGCAGCAGGTAGTCGTCCAGCGGCATGACTGCCGCGCCCCTTCCGGCCGTACCTTCCGGGCACAGGCCTGCCGATGCCGACTGGAACTCCGTGGCAGGCAGGCTGCCGGTTTTCAAGTAGGCCCGTCCCGGCGCGTCGAGCCGGATGGCCGCTGCGTCCGGGCCGCCAATCACGTCATGGGACTCCATGGTGCTCTGCACCCGCAGGGCGATCGAGGTGGTGACATTGGCCCTGATGTCGGCCGAGACCGCGCCTTGGGGCCGCTGGGTCGCGAGCACCAGGTGGATGCCCAGCGACCGTCCCAGTGCGGCGATGCGCATCAGCTCGGACATGGCCTCTGGGACCTCTTCGGTCAGCATGCGGAATTCATCGATGACGACCACCAGGCGCGGAACACCGGGAGCAGCCGCCGAACCGCCGCGGTAGGAATCGAGGTCCGAGGCTCCTGCGGCCGCGAACAGCCGCTCGCGGCGACGCACTTCGGCCCGCAGGGAGATGAGCGCCCTGCTGACATTCTCGGCCGACAGGTCGGTCAGCAGGCCGGCGGCGTGGGGGAGCGGCCCCAGCACGCCCAGGCCGGAGCCGCCCTTGAAGTCGACCAGCAGGAAGCTGACCTGATCCGGCGGATGACTCAGGGCCAGCCCGAGGACCAACGAGCGCAGCAGTTCGGACTTTCCTGATCCTGTGGTCCCGGCGACCAGCACATGCGGTCCGTCCGCGACCAGATCCAGGCGCTGGCTGCCGCCGGCAGCGGACCGGCACCTGGCCCAGGCCTGGCGAACCGCTTCCGGGTCCGCGGGCGAAACGTCAGCCAGCGGAACGGCCGCCGGGATGGTGTGCCTGCCGCCGCCGGCGGCAGCCGGACCGGCTGCGCCTGCCGCGGCGCCCGGTGCAGCAGGCCCCCCCTGCCTGATCCGCAGAATCGCAGGGGCAGCGGTGCGCGCGAAACGGTCGAAAGACCCGGGTCCCATGAGGTCGGGAGCGAAGGGTGTCTCCTGTCCGCCCGTGCAGAACACCGGATCAGCAGCCGCCAGCCGGATCCGGAAGTCCATTTCCCCGGCACCGGGATTCGGCCCAAACCACAGCACGCGGACGCTTTCCGGGTCCGCCGCTGCGAGCGCGGCCGCCGCCTCCCGGAACTTGCCCAGCACCAGCACAACGGTGAACCCGCCGGTCACCAGCAGCGGCAGGGCCGCGGGATCGCGGCACAATTCCACGCCTGTAATGAACCGCGCGGCGGACGGCAGATCGCCGGCGCCAAAACAGACCACGCGCCACGGGCCGACAGCGGCGGCCGCAGCGGCTGCGCATTGAACGAGGAACGCCCTGGCGAGGCCCGCAACCGCCGTCCTCGGACCGTCCACGGCCACCGGCCGGACCGACGAGAGGTCCACCGTTGCGGGTGTCCCGTGCAGCGCGGGCGGCTCCCAGCCGGGCCGTCCGGGACGGACCACGACGTTGGCAGGCAGGTCCGCGGTGCCGAACCGAAGCCGCAGCGGCGGCGTTGCTCCTGCATTGACGCGGTCTGCGGCGCCGCCCGCCGGCGATGCCGCGGCCGCCTGGGGTGTCCCGGGCTGAATTGTCTGTGGCGGGGCCGGGGGCCAGTCCCGGCCGCCGATAACCGGCTGCGCTGCAGGAACCACAGGGCGATCCCGGAGAGTTCGGGAGCCGCCGCGTGCCGCCGTCGTTGGTCTGCTTCCGCGGCCTGCGACACGGCCGAATTGAACAGACGGCGCCGCTTGGCACCGGACACCAAGGGTACGACGGCGGTGACCGCCGACAGCGCGCTGAAGGCGAGGAAGAACCACATACCGGTGAACAAAGCCAGGGCGATGCCGAGCACCAGCGGCAGCAAGGCAGTGACCAGGTACAGCCGGCTCCGTTCCACCGGCGCGGGCTTGTCCACTGTCAGCGGCTCGCCCAGTCCGCCGTCGGCCCCGGGCCCCGGCACAGGGTGTGTGCCAAGCCGGAGGCGGCAGTCGCTGCGGCCGAGCCGCATGACCGAGTCCGTGCTGATCTCTGCCGAAGCGACGCAGGCCCCGTCCACCCAGGTGCCGTTGGCTGACTCCTCGTCGGTCAGCGTGATCCGGTCTGGTGCAACGGTCAGCGTGGCAGGCCCGCGCGAGAGCTCCGGATCGTTGATGTTGATCCGGCAACCGGACCGGCCGATGGTGTAGGTGCCGCGGGAGAGCATCATCAGCTGGCCGGCGTCCGGTCCGGTGTCGACGGTGAACAGCAGGGCCGGAACTGTGGCAGGTTCGCCGGCTTCCGGCCGGGGCCCGGTGGCTGCCCGGGCTCCGGATGCCACCACGACGGCGCCGGGCTGGAGCGGGTACGTGAAGGGAACCAGGGAGGCAAGCGGCCGACCGGCTACGGTGCAGTCCTCGGCGCCGAATGTCTCCGCCAGCGCCTGTCCGAGTTCGGCGCCGGTGCGCACCCGCTCCGTGTCGACCACGATTTCGGTAGTCGTTGCATCGCGGATGCTGCCCAGCCGGTCATCGGGTTGTGGGCCGCGGGCCAGTGTTAGGTGCAGGGGCATGTGCGGTGCTTCCTCCTGAGCGTTCACTGCGAGGCTAAACGAAGCATCGGCCCTCCTGCCGCGCCGAAGCGACGATTGTGGATAACCCCGCCGCCCGGGCAGTCATGCTGTGCACACCGGGCGGCAGGCTTGTCGTTGCTGGTCTCCGCGGACGTCCCCGGTAAACTTGGCGGTTCGCCAAAGAGTAGGAATTGCAGTGGCCGGGAACTTCCCCGAAACGATAGTGCGCCCCAGGGCAGCCCTGCCGGGAAATTCAGCCGGATCAGGCTACCGTCCCGAAGTTCAAGGCCTTCGGGCACTGGCTGTCATCATGGTGGTCTGCTACCACGTCTGGTTTGGGCGGGTTTCGGGCGGGGTCGACGTCTTCCTGCTTATTTCGGCGTTCCTGCTGACTCTGTCGTTCGTCCGAAAGGCCGAACGGGGAGAGCCTTTGCAGTTGGTGAAGTACTGGGTGCATCTGTTCAAGAGACTGCTGCCGGCGGTCGCGGTCGTTCTGGTCGGTACCTTGGCGGCGGCGGCGCTGTTCGTGCCTGCGCTCCGGTGGGAGGAAATCCTGACCCAGACGTGGGCCTCCCTGTTCTATGTCGAGAACTGGGTGCTGGCCGCCAACTCGGTCGATTACTACGCCTCGGACGATAGTATGGCCAGTCCGCTGCAGCATTTCTGGTCGCTGTCGGTCCAGGGACAGGTCTTCATTCTCTGGCCCCTGCTCTTCGCCGCCGGCGGCCTGGTGGCCAGGGCCGCCCGGCTGCGGTACCGGCGGTTGATGATGCTGATCTTCGGGCTGGTCTTCCTGGCGTCGCTGGTGTTCTCGATCATTGAGACATCGACCAACCAGGGTTACGCCTATTTCGATACCCGCGCCAGGCTGTGGGAATTCGCGCTCGGCTCGCTGCTCGCGCTGGCGCTTCCCCGGCTTCGCTTGGGCAGCGGCACGCGGGCGATCATGGCATGGATCGGCCTCGCGGCTATGCTGACCGGTGGGTTCCTGCTGGATGTGCAGGGCCAGTTCCCGGGCTTCGTCGCCCTGTGGCCGACATTGGCTGCGGCGCTGATCATCATTGCGGGCCGGACCGGGAAGCCCTGGGCCGTTGACCGTTTCCTGTCGTGGCGTCCCCTTGTGCGGATGGGCGATATTTCCTACGCGCTCTACCTTTGGCACTGGCCGGTGCTCGTGATTTACCTGATTTTCACGGACCAGCAGAGCGCGGGGCCGCTGGACGGGTTGCTGGTGATCGCCGTGTCCGTGGTCCTGGCCGGGCGGACGACCGTCCTCGTCGAGCGCCCGATCAGGCAAGCCCGCTGGTTCGAGAAACGACGGCGGCGGGCGGTGGTGGCGATTGCCGCCTGCCTGACGCTGGTGGCAGTTCCGACGGCGGCGTGGCAGCTGGGGCTGCACTGGCAGCAGGAGCGGGTGCTAGCGGATGCGGACCGGAACAACCCGGGCGCCGCCGCGATGCTGATGCCGCACGATGCCTGGCGCGGCGGAGTCGACGGGCGGATCATCCCGGCGGTGTCGACCATCCACAGCGACTGGGTCCGGATGTCCGGGCCGTGCAAGGACGGACTGGAACCCGGATCGCGCAGCCTCAAGGCAGCCTGCCAGCAGAACTATGTCGAAGGATCCGCGGGCAGGACCGTCGTCATTGTCGGCGATTCGCACGCCCAGCAGTGGGCCGCGGCCATGGGCAGCGTCGCCAGGGAACGGAACTGGGAACTGGCCACGGTGCTCAAGGGCGGTTGTAAATTCGCGGCGCCGGGCTTCGGCCAGGACGAAGCGTGCGATCGGTTCAATGAGGACGTCATCGACTACCTGCTGAAGAAGAAGCCCGACGCGGTCTTCAGCGTGGCCACCGCGGCAACCGCGTCGAGTGCCCAGGACCATGTGACACCCGGCTACGTCGATGCTGCGGCGGCCCTGACTGAAGCGGGGATCGAGGTCGTCGGCGTCCGCGACAACCCACGGTTCGGCTTCGACATGCTCGCCTGCGTGGTCGAACAGGGGCAGGACGCGCCGGCCTGCGCGCCGCCGCGGGAGCAGTCCCTCAATGCCACTCCGCCGTTTGACGAAATCCGGCAGGGTGTACCGGGGATCCATTTGCTGGATCTGACCGACCTGTTGTGTACGCCCGACGCCTGCCTGGGCGTGGCCGGAAACCGCTACATTTACATGGACGGCCACCACTTGACGAAGACCTATGTCGAAAGCATGGCGCCGGAATTCGAACGCCGGCTGCTGGAAACCACCGGCTGGAGCTAGGTGTCCGCCGACGCCGCCCGGCGCCCGGCGAAATACCGGGTTCATCTTGTTTCTCGGGTACCCTTGACACGCGGGCCCCCGCCTGAAACGTCCGCGCCCAAACAACACAGGAGAGTTTGTGAACGCTGATCTCGTCGTCGTTGGTTCCGGATTTTTCGGCCTGACCATAGCTGAACGGGCCGCCACGGAACTGGGCTTGAAAGTCGCTGTTCTGGACCGCCGCCACCACATCGGGGGCAATGCGTACAGCGAAAACGAAGCACAGACAGGGATCGAGGTCCACCGGTACGGTGCGCACCTCTTCCACACCTCCAACGACCGGGTCTGGGACTACGTCAACCGGTTCACCCAGTTCACCAACTACGTGCACAAGGTCTACACCAGCCACAAGGGCGAGGTGTACCCCATGCCGATCAACCTGGGTACCATCAACCAGTTCTTCCGGGCGTCCTACAGCCCGGCGGAGGCGAAGGCGCTGATCCAGGAACAGGCCGGAGAGCTGGCGGGCACGGATCCGGAGAACCTCAATGACAAGGGCATCCAGCTGATCGGCCGCCCGCTCTACGAGGCGTTCATCAAGTACTACACCGGCAAGCAGTGGCAGACCGATCCCAAGGACCTGCCGGCGTCGATCATTTCCCGGCTTCCCGTGCGGTACACCTACGACAACCGGTACTTCAATGACAAGTACGAAGGGCTGCCGGTGGATGGCTACACCGCCTGGATCGAGCGCATGGCGGACCATCCGAACATCACGGTGGCGCTGAAGACCGACTTCTTCGACGACGGCCACGAGTTTTCGCGTTCGACGACGCTGGGCCAGGTCCCGGTGGTCTACACCGGCCCGGTGGACCGCTACTTCGACTATGCCGAGGGCGACCTTTCCTGGCGGACCATCGATCTGGAGGAGGAGGTCCTGCCGATCGAGGACTTCCAGGGCACCTCGGTGATGAACTACCCGGACGAGGACGTACCCTTCACCCGCATCCACGAATTCCGCCACTTCCATCCGGAGCGGGACTACACCAAGGATGCGACCGTGATCATGCGGGAGTACTCCCGCTTCGCCGAGAAGGGCGACGAGCCCTACTACCCGGTCAACACGGCCGAGGACCGGGCCAAGCTGCTGGCCTACCGCGACCTGGCCAAGGGCGAACAGTCCGTCCTCTTCGGCGGCCGGCTCGGAACCTATAAGTACCTCGACATGCACATGGCCATCGGCTCGGCCCTGGCGATGTTCGACAACAAGATCAAGCCGCACTTCACCGGCGGCGCGAAGCTGGAAAGCGGAGGAGTGGCTGAATGAGCACCGCTACGGAAATGGCCGAAACGAACCGGATTTCCCTGACATCCGTGCGCCCCAACGATGCCGACAGCGCGGGCGAGGGGCTGCGGATCGTCCAGCGGGTTGTCCTTCCGGCCAACCGCGACCTGGACACCCTGCCGCTGTACATCGATCCGGACACCGGCCGGACCCACACGAGCGGACGCCGGGGGGACGGACCGGATACCGTCGTCGGAGCCGGAAACCAGTTGCACCCGGAGGACATCCTCGGGCGGACCTCGGTGCGCGTCCGTTCCGGCGAGCGTCTGTCCTTCGGCTCGTATTTCAATGCCTTCCCCGCCAGCTACTGGCGGAAGTGGACGACGGCGTCGAAGGTCGTCCTGAAAGTCGACACCGAAGGTGACGGGACGCTCGTTGTCTACCGTTCCAACGCGCGGGGGATTGCGCAGCGGGTCGATTCCACCCGCGTGGCCGGTTCGGCGTCGAACGAATACGAGCTGACCCTGGCGCCCTTCGGCGACGGCGGCTGGTACTGGTTCGACCTCATCGCCGACGAAGCCGGCATGAAGCTGGACCGTGCCTACTGGGCTGTTCCCGAGGAGGGGACCACGCGCGGCACGGTGACGCTGGGCGTCACGACCTTCAACCGTCCGGACTACTGCCTGAACACCATCCGGGCGATCGCTGCCGACGATCAGGTGCGCGGCATCCTGGATGAACTGATCATCGTCGACCAGGGCAACCAGAAGGTCACGGACGAAGACGGATTCGAGGCCACGGCGGCGGACATGGGTGCGCAGCTGCGGATCATCAACCAGGGCAACCTGGGCGGTTCCGGCGGCTTTGCCCGCAACATGTACGAAACGGTAGCCGCTGACAAAAGCGACTATGTCATGCTGCTCGATGACGACATCATCGTCGAGACCGAAGGCATCCTGCGCGCGGTGGCGTTCGCGGACATGTGCCGCCGCCCGACGATCGTCGGCGGCCATATGTTCGATATGTACAACAAATCCGTCCTGAATGCGTTCTCGGAGACGGTCAACCCGTACCGCTTCCTCTGGGGGCCGATCGAAGGACTGGGCAACCACGACTTCTCCATTGAGAGCCTCCGGTCCACGCCCATCCTGCACCGGAGGTGGGACGCGGACTACAACGGCTGGTGGATGTGCCTGATTCCGGTCAAGGTCATAAAGGAGATCGGCCTGTCGCTGCCGGTCTTCATCAAGTGGGACGATGCCGAGTATTCGCTGCGGGCCAAGGCGGCGGGCTTCCCGACGGTCACGCTGCCCGGGGCGGCCGTATGGCATGTGTCCTGGGCGGACAAGGATGACTCGGTCGACTGGCAGGCGTACTACCATGAGCGCAACCGCCTGATCGCAGCGCTGCTGCACTCGCCGTATGCCAAGGGCGGACGCATCTTCCGCGAGAGCCTCAACGCCGATGTCAAGCACCTGGTCTCGATGCAGTATTACCCCGAGCAGGCGCGCCTGATGGCGCTGCGCGACATTCTCAAGGGGCCGGAGCACCTGCATGAGTCCCTGCCGACCATGATGCCGCAGCTGCGCGCGATGCGGGGAGAGTTCCGGGATTCCCAGGTGGCCACGGATCCGGGCGCGTTCCCGGAGCCTTTCCGCAGGAAGCCCCCGAAGCGGCCGCTCAATACCGGGATGCCGTCGGTCAGCAAGCTCCTGCCGTGGGCCGCCAAGACCATCCTGAACCAGACGGTGCGGCCGGTGCGTGCGGAGGCCAGGGAACATCCTGAGGCGCATGTGGCGCACCAGGACGGCAAGTGGTGGTTCCTGTCGAAGTTCGACAGCGCCGTGGTCTCCAACGCCGACGGTACCGGTGCATCGTGGTACATCCGGGACCCCCGGACTGCCCGGCGGATGTTCGGTGAAACCGCAGCTGCCCATGGACGCCTCTTCTCGCAGTGGGAGTCGCTGCGGGAGCGGTACCGCAAGGCTCTGCCGGAGATCACCTCGATGGAAGCATGGAAGCGTACCTTCGACCAGAATTCTCCGGAAGGGAGTAAATGAGTTCCAAGGATTCCGGTCTCATCACTCCGGGACTTGGCGGCGGGATGCGCGAAGTGCTGCGCCAGCGCTTCCTGCTCAAGCTCCTTGTCCGCAAGGAACTGAAGGTCCGCTACCGCGGTTCCATCCTTGGCCTGCTGTGGTCCTATGTGAAACCCGGCGTGCAATTTGTGGTGTTCTACTTTGCCTTGGGGGTTTTCCTCCAGCTGGAGCGGGGGACCGAGAACTATGCCATCTACCTCTTTTCGGGCATTATCCTCATCAACTTCTTCAGTGAAGCCCTGGGCAATGCGGCACGCTCGATCGTCGGCAACGGCGGTCTGATCAAGAAGATCTACCTGCCGCGGGAATTGTTTCCGGTCGCCTCGGTCTGGGTTTCCGGCGTGCATTTCCTGCCGCAGCTGGTGGTGCTGATCGTCGCCTGCCTGTTCAGCGGCTGGCGCCCCTCGGTGATCCAGTTGGCGGCCGCCGTCCTGGCCTTCCTGCTGGTGGCCCTGTTCGCGACCGGGCTTGGACTCTTCTTCGGTGCCGTGAACGTGTTCTTCCGGGACTCGGAAAACATTGTGGACCTCATGCTGATGGTGGCCACGTGGGCATCGCCGGTGCTGTACTTCTGGACGATGGTCCGGGACACGCTGGGGGAGGGTTTCTGGTTTGGCTATATGTTCAATCCGCTGACCATCGCGGTCGAGGTCTTCCACCACGCGTTCTGGCTTCCGACGACGGCCGGTACGGCCCCGATGCCGCCGGACCTTTTCTCGCACTGGCTTCCGCTGGGGCTGGCCATCGCCCTGGCCACGGTGATCATCGGGCAATTCACTTTCCGGCGGCTGGAAGGCCGCTTTGCACAGGAGCTGTAGCAGTGGTGACCGCGATCAAGGTGCAGAACATCCAGAAGCAGTTCGTGCTTCGCCATACCCGCTCCATGAAGGAAGCCTTCGTGTGGCTGGTCAAGGGGCGAAGGGGCGACCTTTCGGAGAAGTTCCATGCACTGCAGGATGTATCCCTTGAGGTCCAGCAGGGGGAGACGGTTGCCCTGCTCGGCCTCAACGGGTCGGGCAAGTCCACGCTTCTCAAGCACATTTCCGGTGTCATGCTGCCGGACAGCGGATCCGTGCAGACCCGCGGCCGGGTTGCCGGACTGATCGAAGTCGGAGCCGGCTTCCACCATGACCTGACCGGCCGTGACAACGTCTACCTGAACGGCGCCATCCTGGGCATGACCGAGGAGCAAATCAACGAACGCTTCGACAGCATCGTCGAGTTCTCCGAGATCGGGCAGTTCATTGATACCGAGGTCAAATTCTATTCCTCCGGCATGTACCTGCGGCTGGCGTTTTCGGTGGCAGTGCATACCGATCCGGAGGTCTTCCTGGTGGATGAGATCCTGGCCGTCGGCGACGAACCGTTCCAAAAGAAGTGCCTTGCCAAGATCAAGGAACTTGCCGCTGCGGGCAAGACCCTCGTGGTCGTCAGCCACGACCTGGATCTCGTCTCGCAGATCTGCGACCGGGGTGTCCTGCTCAACCACGGCCACGTGGTCTTCGACGGCCCTGTGAAGGACGCGGTCAAGCGCCTGCGCGCAGGCTGACAGCTACGCTGCCTCGGCGTTGCGGCCACCGACGATCCGCCGTCGTTCTGTACGATGACTAGGGGCTTCGTACGATTGTGGCACAGGCGGTGCCGCGCGGGAAGCGTTCGCTGGTGAGGTTTTGAGGAAGGTTCTGTGTCCTGGTCGTCTGTAGTCCCGCTGTTCGTGCTGACATCCCTGATATTCATGGTGCCGGGGGCGCTTGTGGCCTGGGCCGCCAGAGCACGGGGATTCCTTCTCGTGGCGTCGGCGCCTGCCTTGACCGTCAGCCTGGCTTCCGTGGCCGCCATACTGGCACCTCTGGCCGGCCTTGAATGGTCTGTTGCCATCGTCGTCGGAATGGCGGTGCTGGCAGCTGCTGTAGCATTCGCTATTTCGCGCGCCGCCCACCGGCGCAGCGCCCACCGGCTCAGCGCGCGCAGATCAGCCGGTGCGGTTCCTGCCGCCACACCATCCTGGGGCCTGACGCTGGCGCTGGCGGCCGCCGTCGTTATCAGTGCGGTGCTGATCGGCCGGCGGCTGATCTTTGTTTTCGGCAATCCGGAAGCGATTTCACAGACCTTCGACAACGTCTTCCACCTCAATGCGGTCCGGTACATCCTCG
Organism: Arthrobacter sp. B0427-1-12; assembly: GCF_059092905.1. NCBI lineage: Bacteria > Bacillati > Actinomycetota > Actinomycetes > Micrococcales > Micrococcaceae > Arthrobacter > Arthrobacter sp. B0427-1-12. Next base: position 253,211 of record NZ_JBNHIC010000002.1, read on the forward strand.
AGACCGGTACCGGATCAACCTTTGATCTGGGCCAGATGGCCGGCAATGATTACTACCCGGCCGCGTGGCATGACATGGTCGCCCTGGTGGCGCAGGCAGGCGCCGCGTCGGTGCCGGTTTCGGTCAATGTCACGAATCTGTTCATCGGTGCCGTTGCCTGGCCCCTGGGCTGTATCCTCCTGGTCCAGCAGCTTTTCGGCAGGAAACCGTTGCCGATCCTGGCCGCCGGCGTGCTCTCCGCCGCGTTCGGTGTGTTCCCGATCCTGATGGTGGACTTCGGTGTCCTGTACCCGAACCTGCTTTCGATCGCCCTCCTCCCTGCCGTGCTGGCCCTGGCACTCAACGCCATGGGGATGGGGGCTGCTCCGCAGCTGCCGCCACTGGTCCGTTGGCTGCTGCTGATCGTGGCCAGTGCCGGCATGACCCTGGCACACCCGAGTTCGACGATGGCCCTGCTGGCGCTGCTCCTGCCAGCGGGCCTGGTGCTTTACGGCCGGGGAATGCGGTCAAGCCTGGCAGCGGGCACCCACTCTCCGAGGAACGCCGTGCTCTACACTGTGGCGCTGCTGGCCAGCCTGACGTTGCTTGTTATCGCCTGGATTTACATCAGGCCCATCGAGGAAGCTTCGACTTGGCGGCCCATCCAAACCAACGGCCGCGCGATCGGTGAAGTTATCACCGGATCGCCGCTGAGCCGGCCCCTGACCTGGCTGGTGGCCATCCTGATCGTGGCCGGCATCGGTTACCTGGCCTCCAGGCGGGGGCAGCGCTGGATTCTGGGCATGTTCGCAATCCTCGCGGCGCTGTATGTCGTGGTTTCGTCCTTCCCCTTCGGTGACTTCCGCACAGCCATTACCGGCGTCTGGTACAACGACACGCCCCGGCTCGCCGCCCTGCTGCCGGTTATGGCGGTTCCGGTGGCCACCGCCGGAACCGTCTGGATTGTTGAAACGGTGCGCGCCAAGTGGCTAGGTGCGCTGGAACGGCGGGGCCGGCTGGAGGCGGTCCAAAATTCCGGCCTGCCCCAGGTCGCCTCGGTCGCGGGATTGGCACTCGTCGTCGTCCTGCTGGCCTATGGCACGCAGCAGGACAATATCCAGGAGGCCGCAAGGGCAGGCCATGCCAACTACGTCATGGACGAGGACTCGCCACTGATCTCCCCGGATGAGATGGAGCTCCTGGAGCGCGTGGACGAACATGTTCCCGAAGACGAGGTCATTGCGGGCAACCCCTGGACGGGGACGTCCCTGGCCTATGCAGTAGCGGGGCGGGAGACCATCGACCCTCACATCCTCAATGAGATCTCCGACGACGCCGATGTTGTCTACAACCACCTGAACGAGGCGGACACTGATCCGGAAGTCTGCACCGCCGTGGACAATCTCGGCGTGGGGTACGTTCTCGATTTCGAAGGCCCGGAGATCCACGGCCACGATCACGGCTACGTTGGACTGGACAACCTGGTCCGGTCCGGTGTGGCGCGGCTCGTTGACCGCGAGGGAAAGGCCAGCTTGTACGAGCTGACCGTTTGCAACTAGCAATTCCACACCCAACCTGTACTGAAGGAGACTTTCCGTGAACATTGTCCTGACCGGCGGCAACGGATTCCTCGGATGGCACACCCGGGTGCTGGCCCACAGCCTCGGGTACCAGACGGCGAGCATCGGCCTGGGGGAGAGGTACGACGGCGGCAGCGCGGCTGCCGCACTCAGCACGGCCGACGTCGTGCTCCACATCGCAGGCGTCAACCGCGGAAGCGACGAGGAGGTCACCGCAGGGAACAGCACCTTCGCGCGGCAGTTGGTTGAGGCGGTGGATGCTGCCGCGAGCAAGCCGCGGCGGCTGGTGTATGCGAATTCCATCCAGGCCGGCAACGGATCCCTCTACGGCACTGCCAAGGAGGAAGCAGGCAGGTTCCTGGCGGAGGCCGCCCGCGACCGGGGCATCGAGTTCGTCAACATCCTGCTGCCGAACCTTTTCGGCGAGCATGGCGTCCCCGAGTACAACTCCGTGATTGCCACCTTCTGCCACCGCCTTGCCCACGGCGAGGCGCTGTCGGTGGACTCGGACAAGGAACTGACCTTGCTCCATGCCCAGCAGGCTGCGGAACTGCTGCTCGGCGTCAGGCCCGTGCAGGATCTTGAGTCTCTGACGACCACGCGGACAGTAACGCAAATCGCGGAGCAGTTGACGGGAATCGGCCGGACGTATGCTGATGGAACAATTCCGGAAATTTCCAGCGGATTCGACCGGGATTTGTTTAATACCTACCGCTCTTTTCTCGTTGGACCTGAACTTCCCATTTCGCTGGAACGGAAAAGCGATTCCCGCGGATCATTCTTCGAGGTTATTCGAAGCCAGGGCGGCCAGGGGCAGTCGTCGTTTTCCACGACGGTTCCAGGAATCACCCGGGGCCAGCATTACCATCGGCGCAAAATCGAGAGGTTTACGGTCCTGGCCGGTACCGGTGAAATTGCCATGCGACGGATGTTCAGCGACGAAGTCCTGAGATTCACGGTGTCCGGTGACCAGCCCGTTGCCATCGATATGCCGACTATGTGGTCCCACAACATCACAAATACCGGATCCGATATGCTTTACACGATGTTCTGGATCAGCGAAATTTTTGATCCCGCAGCCCCTGACACCATCCCGGAGGATGTATGACCAACAGCGCCCGCAAACTAAAAGTAATGACCATCGTTGGGACACGTCCGGAGATTATCCGCCTGGCGCCGACCATGCGGCGGCTGGATAAGTATGCGGACCATGTGCTGGTGCATACTGGCCAGAATTATGACTATGAACTGAATGAGGTCTTTTTCGAAGACCTGGGCCTGCGCAAGCCGGACCACTTCCTGGCCGCCGACACCAAGTCCCTGGGCTCGGTTCTGGGGTCGATCCTGGAGAAGACCGAAGCGATTCTGCTGGAGGAGAAGCCGGACGCGATGCTGGTGCTGGGTGATACGAACAGCTGCATTTCGGCGTTGATGGCACGCCGTCTCAAGGTTCCCGTCTACCACATGGAAGCCGGCAACCGCTGCTTCGACGAGAACGTTCCCGAAGAGGTCAACCGCCGCCTGGTGGACCACGTGGCCGACTACAACCTTGTCTACACGGAGCACGCGCGCAGGAACCTGCTGGCTGAAGGGATACACCCGTCCCGGATCCTGCTCACCGGCTCTCCGATGGCCGAAGTCCTTGAGGCCAATTCCAAGGCCATTGCTGACAGCGATGTGCTGCAGCGGGAAGGCTTGGAGCCGCGCAAGTACTTCCTGGTCAGCGTTCACCGTGAAGAAAACGTGGACAATCCGGAACGCCTGGCCCAGGTCCTGAGGGCGCTGCAGGACGTCGCGAAGACCTATAGGCTGCCGATTTTCATTTCGACGCATCCGCGCACCCGGAAGCGGCTTGAGAACCAGCCGGAGGAGCTGAAGGAAGGGCTCATTTTCCACCCCCCGTTCGGCTTCAACGACTACGTGAAACTGCAGCAGGAAGCAAAGCTTGTCCTGTCGGACAGCGGCACGATCAGTGAAGAGTCGTCGCTGCTCTGCTTCCCCGCAGTGACGCTTCGTGACGCCATCGAGCGGCCGGAGGCCATGGACACCGGTGCCATCATTACCACTGGCGTGGACAGCGAGGCTATCGTGGATGCCATTGATATGGTGCTGACGCAGTTTGAAGCGGATGGTGAAGTGACCGTGCCGGAGGACTACCGGATCTTGGACACCTCGCGGCGGACCGTGAACTTCATCCGTTCCACCTCCCACAGCCACCACCGGAGGGCAGGAATCCGCGTCCGCGCGATCTGATCAGCTGCCAAGCGAGCAGGAGGGCCCCGGCAATGCCGGGGCCCTCCTGCGTTGCCGCAACCGGCTAGGGGGTGAAAATGAAGTCCCTCAACTTGCCGAGAACGATGTTGCGCTCAAGATGGCTAAAGTGAAACTCGCGTCCGCGTGTCCCCATTCCAGCACGCTCGTCGGCGGACATGGCGTGCAGCTTCTTGATATTGAGCGTCAGCGCCTGTGCATCGCCGGCCGGCCCCACGAGGCCGCACTGCGCATCCTCCGCGACCATCTGCTGGACCTCTCCGTCCATGGCCAGCACCAGGGGTTTGCCGGAAGCGATGTAGGACAGAACCTTGGCCGGGATCGTGGCCTCCAGCAGATCGCTCTTGACCAGGCAGCCCACAAGGGCATCGGCTACTCCGGTGTAGCGCGGAATGTCCGTGACGGGCCGCTGGCCCTCGAAGTGGAAGCTGTCCCGCAGCCCCAGGCGCTCGACGTCGGCTTCCACGGCGGAACGGCTCATGCCGTCTCCGACGATGATCCAGCGAATGTCATTGTAGCCGTCCGCCTTGAGCGCGGCTGCAGCCTCCAGAATGGTGTCGAATGACTGCGCGGGGCTGATATTTCCGGTGAAGACGATGTTGAAGCCGTCGTTGAATCTGCCCGCGAGTTCCGGATCGTGGACGTCCTGCTCATAGAGTTTCTCGCATGCCTGGGGCAGGACCGCTACCCGGTCCTCGGGCAGGCCGGAGATCTCAAGCAGCCGCTCCTTCATCAGGTGGGACAGGACGATGATCCTGTCGACGTTGCGGTAGTGCCAGTGGGACACCCACTTGGCCACCTTCCTGAGGGACCGGTTGTTCACGGTCATGACAGAGAAAAGGTTCTCCGGCCATAGGTCGAGCACATACATTGACGTCGGTATGCGGCGGATCTTGCCCAGCAGTATTCCGGTGATCGACATCATCACGGGGGAGAGCTGGTAGAGGAAGATACGGTCATACCGGCCGAACAGCAGCCGCGGCAACTGGAATAGGCTCGTGAACGGAAACGAGACGTAGTTCAGGAAAATCCGAAGGCTGGAATTGCTCTTCCGGGGGATTTCGGGGGAACGCCGGATCTTGATGCCGTTGTGATCCTGCCGGTAGGGGCCCTTCAGGGAGTAACCCGGGAAGAACTGTCCTTCAGGGTAGTTGGGCAGTCCGCAGACCACCTCGACGTCGAGGCCGCTTTCAACGAAGTAGTCGCACATGTCATTGATGCGGAACGACTCCGGCCAGAAATGCTGGCAGACGACCAGGATCCTATTTTTCTCAGCCAATGCTGGCACCTTCTGTTTCGGGGTTCGATCAGGACAGCCGATAGTGCGGATAGAGGGCTGCGTGCGACTCAATCCAGGACCGCATGCCTTCAACCATCGTCGGGTATGACGGGACGGTAAAGTCGAAGTCTTGGCGGGTGTTTGCCAGGGTCTTGTCCACGGACAGCCGGGAGTCGGGCGCTATGTCGATGTCCGTCCGGCCGAAGACGTCCCGGAAGATCTCCAGTAGGGAGAACTTCGAGATAGTGCCGTCCGGGACAAGGTGGTAGAGACCAGTCAGGCCCTGGTCCAGGGCTGAATTGATGCCGCGGGCCAGCTCAATCGTGGTGATGCCGTTCCAGAAGGCTTTGTCGAAGCCGCTGATCCGGCCGGTCTGCGCATAGAACCAGTTGAACAGGCCGGCTCCGTTCAGGCTCAGGTCCGGGCCGATAAGCGACATCCGGAAGGTCAGATCCTTGTCGTTGCGGATTTCCCCCAGCGCCTTGGACCGGTCGTAGAAGGATACGCCATCGTACGGCGCGTCTTCCCGGTAGGGTGCCTTGTGCCCCGAGTAGACGCAGTCGGTGCTGAGGTGGACCAGCCGGGTTGAAGCATCGTGGTAGCGCCGTTCCAGCAGGTGCGGAAAGTAGCCGTTGACGTAGGCTGCCAGATCCGGCCGCAGGGCGCTCTGCTGGATCAACAGGCCGATGCAGTTGACGACGGCGTCGTATTCGGGCGCGGATTCCAGGAAGCCGTGCAGGGCCGCCTGGTCCGTGATGTCGAGCAGGGTGGTGGCGTTGTCCAGCCGGCTGCGCCCGCTCACGGTATCCACGGAATGGCCCTGTTCCCTCAAATAGAGGGAGACAACGTGGCCGGCCATGCCGCTGGCACCGAATACGAGTACTTTCACTGGGCTATTGCCTCAGCTCCGGCCAGCAGATCCTGCATGTAATCGGTGGTCTTGATCTTTTCGATCACTTCACCGACCGTGAGGCGGGTCGTGTTATGGGATGTGTACTCCTCCACCACGTCAGCGTCGGAGTCACCGTTTTCGAAGTACTTGCCGTAGTTCAGGTCCCGTGTGTCAGCCGGCACCCGGAAGTAGTCCCCGAGATCGACGGACTTGGCCCGCTCTTCGGTGGTCAGCAGTGTTTCGTGGGCCTTTTCGCCATGCCGGGTTCCGATGATCTTGATCTCGGCCTCGGGCTGCAGGATCTGCCGCATGGCTTCGGCCAGGTCGCCGATGGTGGACGCCGGGGACTTCTGGACGAAGAGATCGCCCTGCTGCGCATGCTGGAAGGCGAACAGCACCAGTTCGACGGCTTCATCCAGGTTCATCAGGAAGCGGGTCATGTTGGGATCGGTGATGGTGATCGGACGGCCCGTGCGGATCTGGTCCGCGAACAGGGGGATCACCGAACCGCGGGAGGCCATGACATTGCCGTAGCGGGTGCAGGCGATCAGCGTCTTGTCCGGGTCGACGTTCCGCGACTTGGCGATGACAACCTTCTCCATCATGGCCTTGGAGGTGCCCATCGCGTTGATGGGATAGGCGGCCTTGTCCGTGGACAGGCAGACGACGCGCTTGACGCCCTCGTCGATCGCGGCAGTCAGGACGTTGTCGGTGCCGAGCACGTTGGTGCGGACCGCCTCCATGGGGAAGAACTCGCAGGACGGGACCTGCTTGAGTGCCGCTGCATGGAAAATGAAGTCGACGCCGCGGACGGCTTCGCGGACGCTTTCCAGGTTGCGGACATCGCCGATGTAGAACTTCAGCTTGTCATTGTGGAAAGCCTTCCGCATGTCATCCTGCTTTTTCTCATCGCGGGAGAAAATGCGGATTTCACCGATATCCGTGTGTAGAAAGTGCTTCAGTACCGCATTGCCGAACGATCCGGTTCCGCCGGTAATTAGCAGTGTCTTGTCCCTGAACAACAGATCTCCTCAGCGATAGAAAATTGCGTCGAACGCCAGACCTCCGGCTTCGCCTGTTCGATGATATCAGCGAGTGCAGCGCAATCCCGGGGTTCCGGAGACAGCTGTGGCGTTTCAGCATCGGGGGTGTCCACCGCGTAAACTCGGTTGCATGGACTCTCCTCAACGCCGCGTCTTGGTCATCATGCCCGCATGGAACGAAGCCGAAACCGTCGGCAGCACCGTTCGGGAGATCCGGGACCTGGCCTTGGGGTACGACGTTCTGGTGGTCGATGACGGTTCGGCCGACGGTACCGCCCGGATCGCAGAGCGGGCGGGGGCGACGGTCCTGCAGCTTCCCTTCAATATGGGAGTCGGCGGCGCAATGCGGGCCGGATTCAAGTATGCGGACCGGAACGGCTATGACACGGTGATCCAGGTGGACGCGGACGGACAGCACAATCCGGCGGACATCGGACTCGTCCTCTCCGGCCTGGAAAGGGCGGACATTTCGATCGGTGCACGCTTCGCGGACCGCGGGGACTATTCCGTGTCCGGGCCCCGCAAATGGGCCATGGTCCTTCTGGCCAAAGTGATTTCCGCGCTCGCCGGGACTAAGCTGACCGACGTTACCTCGGGATTCCGCGCCGCGAACAGCCGCGCCATCGCCCAGTACATTGACCATTATCCGGCCGAATATTTGGGGGATACGATCGACTCCCTAGTCGTTGCCATCAAGTCCGGTTGCACTGTCACCCAGGTTCCGGTTGCCATGCGGCCCCGGCAGGGCGGCCAGCCCAGCCACAACCCGTTCAAGGCGGCCATCTACCTGCTGCGGTCCGTTTTCGCCCTGGGCTTCGCGATGACCCGCAGCCGGTCGACGGTGCTGGCGGAAGGTACCACGTCATGACGGTGGGTGCATTCATCTTTGCCCTGCTGACCATGGCGCTGGTGCTGGAGCTGGTACGGAGGAAGAAATTCCGGGAAAAATACGCGGCCTTGTGGCTGATCATCGGCACCAGTGCGCTGGTGCTCGCGGGGTTCCCCAATCTGCTCGCCATCGTCAGCGACTTCCTGGGAGTGCAGGTCGCCTCCAACCTCCTTTTTGCGCTGTGCATCGTGCTGCTGCTCGGAGTGTGCCTGCACCTGTCCTGGGAACTGTCGGTCACGGAGGACGAAATCCGTGTCTTGGCCGAGGAAGTGGCGATCCTTAAGTCCACGGTCGGGCGATTGCAGTCGGGCGCCGGCGCTGCCAGCCACGGCAGCGAACCGACGGACGAATAACGACGGCTAGGCGGCCGGAACGAGTGCCCGGGGCCGGGAGCCGATCGCGGCCGCGTGGACGGCGATGCCAAGCAGCGGGCCGGCCGTGAGGCTGAGGACGCACCGGACTTCAATCGAGGCAGGCAGCCACAGCAGGCCCAGCGACAGGGCGGTGGCCAGCAGCCATCCGGAGGAAAAGGACCGGTGCTTGCCCAGAGCCATGGCAGCGGTTCCGGACAGCGTCAGGACCGCGATCAGGACGGCGGCGATCATCAGGACGCCAAGCACCCAGCCCTCGACGTAGTAGTCCGGGCCGAAGATTAGCATCATCAATGCCGGGCCGATCCACGCCGCCAGCACCGCACCCACCAGCCCGATGCCCGCCAGGAGCCCGACGGGGCGCAGGAGCGCACGCCATCCCCGGCCGCCGGGCTGCATGACCGCGGTAATCGCTACACCTTGGAATGCCTGAAGCGGAATCATGATCGGCGCGCGTGTCATCGAAATGGCCAGCAGCAGCGGTGCCGCCTGTGCGTATTCTTCGGCCGTTGAACTGATGTTGACCAGGATGGGAAATCCGACCATGAGGGCGGCCGACGAGCCAGCCGACAGCATGGCGTGGGAGGTGTTGCGCAACAGCCGGCCAGCTGGTACTTCTGCCCGCGCCGTCGCGGCGCGGCGTGACGGCGCGGACAGCAGCAGCATGAGCGGCCAGACGACGACGGTGACCAGTACGGCGAGTTCGATGCCGATCAGCGGGGCCGACAGCAGCGCCGCAGCGGTGATGGCAGCCATGCGGAGCAAGGACTCGAAGGACACCATCTGGGCCAGGGTGGACCACGCGCCCTGGCCCTGTACGGATCCGGCCTGCGCGCAATGGCCGGCGTACATCACCGCGCTGGCCGCGAGGGCGGCCACGATGATTGCCGAGTGTTCCGGGAAAATAAAGGCGCCGAGGAGGGGCCCGAGCGCGAGAACGGCCAGCGCCACGGCGCCGCCGATCAGAAGGGCGGTGGGGAGGATCCGTGCGCCGCGTCCGGTTTCGCCCGAGCCGCAGAGGAGACCGGCCCGGACGGCACGTGTAGATTCGGCCTGGATGCCGCCGAGGACTCCGTAGATAAAGAAGAACGCCGCCCAGAAGGACAGGAACTGGGCGTTGTCTTCCAGGCTCAGTGACCGGCTGGCGACGAAGAGGATGATGATCCCTGCTGCCGCTGAGAGCAGCGAGGCCAAGCCCACACCGGAAGCCGCTTTCGCCTTAATGCCCGCAGCCGGTGCTGCTGTATCCGGTTTCATGTCTGGGCCGTCGCCTGAACTGACCAATATCCCTGCCTCTTAAGAATGTCGAGTGATTACATCCTAACGGCGGAGAACTCTCCGCCTGTCGTGCGCTTAACCTCCGAGGGCCTCCCGCATTGCGCGGAAGGCCCTCGGATTCAGCAGGGAGTCAACCTGTCGGCCGCATCATGCCCAGGTGACGCCCCGGGAGGCGGTCCAAGTCACTCTGGCCCGCTGGAAGGCCTGGGTGCAGACACCGCTGGCATTGCAGGTTTCGCTGCTGGTCGGGATACCCCATTCTCCGCCGGCCCCGCCCTTGGAGATCCACGCATTGCCGATGGCTCCGGGCGTGAAGACCGACGTCACGCCGCGGGAAGGAGTCCAGACAGCCTGCTGGCGCTGGAACGCCTGGATGCAGTAGGTGCTGTTGCAGGTTTCCTGGCTCGTAGGAATACCCCAAGTACCGTTGGCGCCGCCGCTGGCCCGCCAGGTGGTGGCGATCCCGCCGTGGTTGTAGATCGTCTTGATGCCGCCGGTAGGGGTCCAGTAGGCACTGTAGCTGCGGAAGGTTTGGTAGCAGTAACCGTTGGTGCAGGTTTCGTTGTTCGTCGGCAGGCCCCACGTGCCGGTGGCTCCGCCGCTGGCACGCCAGGCGCTGCCGATGGCGCCGGGCAGATACACCGACTTCACGCCGTCGGCCGGGGTCCAATAGGCGTTCTGCCGCTGGAAGGTCACCGAGCAGTAACCGTTGGCGCAGCTTTCGTTGCTCGTGGGAATGCCCCAGACACCGCCGGCCCCGCCGTTGGCCAGCCAGGCACTGCCGATGGCCCCCGGCATGTAGATGGACTTGACGCCGCCGATGGATGTCCAGTACGCCGCCTGCCGTTCAAAGTTGATGTTGCAGTAGCCGTTGGTACAGCTTTCGTTGTTGGTGGGGATTCCCCAAATGCCGGTGGCTCCGCCGTTGGCGCGCCAGGTGTTGGCGATGGCTCCGTGGTTGTAGATCGACTTGACGCCGCGGGCGGCGGTCCAGTACGCGCTGTGGTTCCGGAACGTCTGGTAGGAGTAGTGCCCGCCGGATGTTTCATTGTTCGTGGGTACTCCCCAAGGCCCCGATGCGCCCCCTGCGGCACGCCACGCATTGGCAATGGCCCCGTGGTTGTAGACGATCTTGACCCCGTCTGCAGGTGTCCAGTAGGCGCTGTAGTTCTGGAACGTCTGGTAGCAGTAGTCAGCCAGGCAGCTTTCATTGTTGGTGGGCCGTCCCCAGCTGCCGTTGTTGCCGCCCGATGCCAACCAGGCTTGGCCGATGGCGCCGGGTGTGTAGACAGTGTAGCCGCCGCCGGCCGCGCTGCCGCCGCGCGCGAACGCTGCAAGTTCGTTCAGGGTGCCGTGCCACAGGTTGGAATCCCCGATGAACGGACCCGTGCTGGAGTACTGCCAGACGTGGAACTTGCTCCAGCCACCCGGGATCACTACCCGCTCCGGGCCGAACTCATAGCCGGCGGCGGGGTAGGCCGCGATATGCAGCGGATGGTCGGCGAACGCGGTGGTGTTGCCGGTGCACCGCTGCCACCAATCGGCGGTGGTGTAGATCATTGGGACCCGCCCGGTGCGGGCCTTGATGGTGTTGGAGAAATCCCGGATCCAGCTGTTCATCTGGGATGCGCTCATGTTGAAGCAGATATTGCCCAAGGATGAGTACGGGTTGTACTCGATGTCGAGCAGCGGGGGCATGGTCCAGCCATCGGCCGTCCAGCTGCCGCCGTTGTCAACGAAGTAGTTCGCCTGAACGGCACCGGAGGACGCGCTGGGCAGGGCGAAGTGGTAGGCGCCGCGGGTAATCCCCACCGATCGTGCACCGTCGTACTGCTGCCCGAAGTAGTCGCTGCGGAAGTTGTGCCCCTCGGTGGCCTTGACATAAGCGAACTTGACGTTCTGGCGGACCTGAGCCGGCCAGTCGACGTTGCCCTGCCAGCCGCTGACATCGATGCCCTGGACGCCGGGCGGCATCCAGTTGCCGGCCATGGGTGCCATGACGGACTGCGGTGCCGATAGGGTGGAGGACATCGTGGAAATGTCCATGCCGCCTGAACCTGAGCCGTCCGAAGCCGAGGTTCCCGCTGCCGACGGGGAGGATGCGCCGGTCTCCGGCCTTGGATCAGAGCCGGGCTCCGAATTGGGGTCCGTGGATTCGGTGACCTGCTGCGGATCCGCGCCCTCCTGGATACGCTCCAGGCCCTGGCCCATGCTGGCGCCCAGGCGGCCCATTTCCTTCTCAAGTTCGGCCAGTGCTTCGTCTGAAACGAGGGCTCCCGGCGGTACTTCGACGTCGGCCGGCGGGTCCGGGACTGCGGCAGGCGCGGAGGGATCGGCGGGAGCCGGCGACGGAGCGGGTGCCTGGGTCGCCGGTGCAACGGAAGGCTGGGCGGGCGTCTGCGAAGGCGGCGTTTGCGCTGGCGCGGATGTTACGCCGGGTGTCGAAGGCGCCGGCAGCGGCGCGGCGAAAGAGGGAAGGGAACTCGTCAGCAGGACACCTGTTAGGGTTGCTGCGGCCCACAAATGGCTGCGATGTTTCATGCAAACTCCGGGGTTGCGGGCCTTGGAAACACAGAGACGGCCCGAGGGTCCCTAGCAGGATAGCGGAATGTTACCCGTGTGACCATTGTGAAATGGGTGAATGGAGTGGAGACACGCCGTGTTCATCCTGCGGTCATCGGTCCGACGCTTCCGAGGGGCACGATTCATCTTTTTCGGTATCGAGGGAAGGAACCACTCCGGTGAAGGTTGCAGTCCTGGCTGATGTCGGCCAGTCCGTTTACCACGTCGGCGACGAGGCCATGGGCCATGCAGCAGCCGACGAAATCCGGCGGCGCGGCATCGACACGGTGGTCATGCTGTCAAGAAACCCGGAGCAAACCCGTGCTCTCTTCGGCACGGAGTCGGCCAGGACTTTCGAATTCCCCTGGCCCTCCGTCCTGCGGGAGGCGTACCTGACGGAAGTGTCCCGGGCGCTGCAGGGAGATACCGGAGCCTTGCCGCCGCACGACCAGGCGTGGGGAATCTTCCGCACCATCGAATCCTGCGACGCTGTTTTGATCGCCGGCGGCGGCAATATGAATTCCACCTACGGCTGGCTCCTCTATGAACGCGCCGCCATCGCACGGATTGCAAGGCATTACGGCAAGCCGCTGGTCGTCTCCGGACAGACGCTGGGGCCGGCATTGATCGGTCCCGATGCCGAGGTGCTGGGCGACCTGCTCCGGTCAGCGGAACTGGTGGGTGTGCGCGAAAGCGCCTCGCACGCCGCCGCCCGCGGGCTGGGCCTGCAGCCCGGCCGGCTGGTGGCCGGCCTCGACGACGCATCGTTCATGACGAACGGTGACACGGCGAACCCCGGAACCGGCACCGGGCCGTACATAGTTGCCACTTTCGCCCCTGGCACGGGGGACATGGAAGACAGCGCTTACTTCGCGCAGGTGGCTGCCGTGCTGGACGACCTGGCGGAGCTGTCGGGCCTGCGGATCCTGTTCCTGCCCCACATGAGTCGTGAGGGCCAGCCGGATGTCGACGTCGAAGCCCACCGCCGCATCATCGCCGCCATGGGTTCGTCCCGCGTGGAGTCCCTGCCGGTGCCGACCGCGCGGGAGGCCGCGGCCATCACCGCGGCTGCCGAGCTGGTGGTCACATCCCGGTACCATCCGGTGGTTTTTGCCGCGGACGGTTCCGTACCGGTGGTTGGCCTGGGTGTCGACCACTACAGCGACGTCCGGCTCCGCGGCGCCATGGGCAACTGGGGGATCGAGGGTCTCGCGGTTCCGCTGCCGTCGCTGTCGACCGGCGGATTCGGGCAGGCGGTCCGGGAAGCCTGGCAGCGGCGGCCGGAGATTTCCGGTCATCTGCAGGCGATCCGCAATCAAAGGCGGGACGAGGCAGGCGCGTGGTGGGACGCCGTCGTACGCGTTTTGCAGGGCGGGCAGGCACCGTCGGTTCCGGACCTGGCCACGGTACCGCAGCTGGAGTTCGACGGCGGCTGGGCGGCTGAGGCAGCCGCAGTCCGTCCGATGTTCACTTCCCTGGGGCAGCGCCTGGCGCTTGCCGACCTGGAACTGGAGCGCGAACGCGACCTGCGCCGCGGTGCCGACGAGACGGTCGGCCGGCTGCGGACGGAAGTGGAGTCGCTGCGCGGCTCGCGTGCTTACCGCGCGGCGGACGCGGCACGGCGGGTGGCCGGTAGGATCAAACGGTGAGCAAGGAAGGTACCGCCGTGCCCTCGGCGAATGTCGCAATTGTCATGCGGACCAGGAACCGTCCCGTCCTGCTGGACCGGGCGGTCCGTGACGTCCTGGCGCAAAGTTATCGGGACTGGGTGCTGCTGATCGTCAACGACGGCGGCAGCCAGCCGGAAGTGGACGACGTTGTCCGCCGCCATGGCGAGGCGGCCGGCGGCCGGATCCATGTCCTGCACAACGCGGAATCGGTCGGAATGGAGGCTGCCTCGAACCAGGGTATCCGCGCCACCGGGTCCGTATATATCGCCGTCCATGACGACGATGACGAATGGCGCCCGGATTTCCTGGAGACCACGGTTGGCTACCTGGAGGATTCAGCCGACCAGGGGGTCATGGTCCGCACCGAAATCGTTTACGAACGCGTCGACGGCGACCGGATCGAAGTGACCGGACGCGAAATCTTTGCCGCCGACGTCCACGAGATCACGCTGTTCGACCTGCTCCGCTACAACCGCGGCGTGCCGATCTCTTTCCTGTACCGGCGCCGCGTCCACGACGCCATCGGCTACTACGACGAGGCCCTTCCCGCCGTCGGGGACTGGGAATTCCACCTTCGCTTCCTGCGCGAGTACAGCATCGGCTTCATCGACGGCGAACCGCGCGCTTACTGGAACCAGCGCCGCGAGGCCACAGGGGACCTGGGCAACAGCGTCATTTCCCGGGACGAGGAACACCGCAAGTACGACCTGCTGGTGCGCGAACGCTACCTGAAGGAGTACACGGACAAGCACGGCCTGGGCGCTCTGCTGTACCTGACGAAGCTGCAGGACCGCCATGTGCACGATTACCATCAGCGCACCAACTTCGGTGAAGCGCGGCTGCAGGAAATCATCGATTCGCTGCGCGAGATGAACGGCCGCCTGGAGCGGCTGGAGGCGGCGGTCAGCGACGCCAGCCTGGTGAGCCTGCTGCGGCGGCGGTACCGGCGGCTGAAGGGGCGGATCTTCGACCGGCGCGGCTGAAGGCCGTCGCCTCGTACCATCTGGAAGCGGCTTCGGCCCCGGTCCTTGCGGACCGGAGCCGAAGCTCTAAGGGCTGTGTTTGCCTCAGCAGGTGTTGCCTAGACGGTGGTAGCGTCCGCTGCCGGTGCCTCCTCCACGGGCGACTCTTCCGCCGGGGCTTCGTCGGCCGGGGCAGGAACCGCCGGGGTGGTTTCCGGAACCGGCAGAGTACCGAACAGGGCGTTCCAGCGGAACATGAAGGCCGCCATCGCGTCCCGGTTCACAGGGGATACCGGACGGAACGTGCCGTCATCGAAGCCGGTGGTGATTCCGGTCGACTCAAGCCAGGTGATCTCCTTGTAGAACTGGTTGTCCGTCGTGACGTCCGGGAAGGGCGAGACGTCCGGCGCCGTGAACTCCGGCGAACCGGCAAGCCGGTATAGGAACGCGGCCATGGCGTCGCGGTTGACAGGCTGCAGGTACCGGTAGGTGTTATCCGGGAAACCGGTGCTGATGCCCTGATCCGCCAGCCAGGAAATCTCCTTATAGAACTGGTTGTTCGTGCCCAGGTCGGCGAACGGCGATGTGGCCGGTGCCGCGAAGGCTGGGGAGCCCTTCAACCGGTACATGAAGGCCGCCATGGCATCCCGGTTGACCGGGGTGACGGGCTGGAAGGTGCCGTTCGGGAAGCCGGTGGAGACTCCCTGCTCCTTCAGCCAGCTGATTTCGTTGAAGAACTGGTTCGACGGTGCAACGTCCGTGAAGGGCGCCGCCGGACCGGCAATCTTGCCTTGGATAGCGAAGAGGTCGGTCTCCATGGTCAGGCCCGGGCCTTCCACGCGGAAGAAGTTCGTGTCATACGGGCTGCCGACGACGGTATGCGGTACATTCGGATCCCCGATGTGGCCGGCGGGAGCACCGGATTCCCAGCGCAGGAACGGGCCGACGCGCCCGTTCAGTGCCCGGTCGAAGGCAGCCGGTGCGCAGGGGATGTCGAAGCAACCCATGTCCTCGGTGACGTTGATTTCCCCGCCGCCATCGCCGTCGTCCTCCGCTACGAACCGGTCGACGCCGTAGGGATGGGTGACCGTATAGGTTTGGCCGGCCTGCAGGCCGTCGATGCGGATGCGCAGCCGTGAGAAGGCAACCTGCTCGCCGTCAACGACAGCTTCCGAAGCGCCGCCCCATGCTGCTTCCTGGGCCATGACCAGCAGCGCATTGACGGTGCCGTTGGTCATGTCCGCTTCGCCGGCCCACCAGAAGGCTTCACCGGGGAAGTTGTCCGGGAACGATACCGGCTGCCCGGGATCCGGTGTCTCCGCTACCGCCAGACAGAGGGGGTCGTCAAGGCAAAGCTCGAGCCGGACGGGAGCCAGGCCGTTGGCTGGATCGCCCTTGTCTTCGTACCACTGCGGGTATCCGTGTACCGGATCCACTGGACCGGTGACCGCCAGCCCGTTCTGGGGTGTCGGCTCGGAAATGGTTTCGGCACCCGCGGGAACCGCGAGCACCGGGGCAAGCAGGGCAGCGCTGGCCGCCCCTATAAAAATCCGACGCGCGTTCCGCCGTGGACCATCTTGGGCCCGGCGGTGGCGTAGTTGAACAGCTGTCATTGGTGCCATCTCCCCAATCGGTGATTTGTCAGGAACACCGCAATATCCCCAGCGATGTGTCCCGCTGCCACTGTGCGCTTCCGGACTTGGGAAAAACCTTGAACCTGCGCGCCTGGGGTGGCCGTCGCTTCAGGCAGGCATGGTTGCGGGGGGAAGACGCAGGGGGGGGGGGAGGGGGGGGGGGAGGGGGGGGGGGGAGGGGGGGGGGGGAGGGGGGCGGCGCCCCCCCCCCCACAGACCCAGCAACAGAACAACACCACACACCCCTCACAGGCCTCTCCCCAAAAGACGCAGAACGTTTTGCTGGT